>JAAFHH010000071.1 GCA_013297545.1 Alphaproteobacteria bacterium | reverse complement strand
TCGGCGGGATCGGCACGAAGGGCGGGATGTCGCGGTCCAGCACGTGATCATCGCGGACATAACCGTGCGCTAGCACATAGTCCCCCAGGAACTGGGAGCGTCTGAGCCCCGCACAGTGGCCGAGCATCAGCCAACAGTGCGGGCGCAGCACCGCGACATGGTCGGTGATCGTCTTGGCGTTGGACGGGCCAACACCGATGTTGATCAAGGTGATGCCGAGGCGGTCGGGCCGGGTCAGGTGGTAGGCCGGCATCTGCGGCAGGTGGGCCAGTGCCGTGCCGCTTTGCGAGCCATCGGCGTGGGTGGTGAGCGGACCCGGCTCGACAAAGCTGGTGTAGCCGACCCCGCGATCCAACTCACCACGCGCCCAGGTGCGGAACGCATCGACGTAGCGCTGATAGTTGGTCAGCAGCACAAAGCGCTGGAAGTCGCCCGGATGGGTCGCGGTGTAGTGGGCGAGGCGGTGCAGCGAATAGTCGACCCGCTCAGCGGTGAAGAGGGCGAGCGGCTTGGCTTCGCCTTCGCCACCCCGCCAGGTGCCGTTGGCGATGTCATCGGTCGTGGTCGCGAGATCGGGCAGGGCGAAGCGGGCGAGCAGGCTGCGGATCTGATCCTCAGCGATGTCCGACACCGCGTCTTCGATCACGAACGGCAGCGGGATTGCCCTGGTCGAGCGGCCGACCAGCACCGGCACCCGGTGGTGACTGAGCAGTAGGCCGATCTGGGTGTGGTAGTAGTCCGCAAACAAATCCGGCCGGGTCAGCGTCGTGCCATAGACACCGGGGTCGAGCAGCTGGCCGTAAGCCGAGCGCGCGTCTGGGGCGAGGTCTTCCGGGCCAACCGCGATGCCGATGTAGGGATATGGTGCCTGCACGCGGGCCTGGGCGCCGCGATCGGCAAAGCCGGTACGGATCGCCGCGACACTTTCATCCCAGAGCGCTTGGATGCGAGCGACGGCTTCGCCCGCATCGGTGATCGCCACCAGATCGCTCGCCCCGCCGTGCTGTGCTTGCATGTGTCCAATCCCTCCGTCAGCGCTTGTGCCGCGAGACGGGGGGCTTGGGCAAGCGCTGTTAGGCCTTGGCGCGCGCGATCGCGGCCATCAGCAGGCGTTCGGCTTCGTCCACCCCGGCCCAGCGGGCGATGGTGACCCACTTGCCCTTCTCCAAATCCTTGTAGTGCTTGAAGAAGTGGCCAATCTGCTCGATCAGAATCGGCGGCAGGTCCTGCCAGGTGCTGATGCCTGCGTAGAACGGGTGCAGCTTGTCGATCGGCACCGCCAGCACTTTCTCGTCCGGCCCGCCATCATCTTCCATCAGCAGCACACCAACCGCGCGGCACGGCACGATGCAGCCCGGCACCAGCGCGTGGCGGCCGATCACCAGCACGTCGAGCGGATCGCCATCTTCCGCCAGCGTGTGCGGCACGAAACCGTAGTTGCCGGGGTAGTACATGGCAGTGTGCAGGAAGCGGTCGACGAATAGCGCGCCACTCGCCTTGTCCAGCTCGTACTTCACCGGCTCGCCCCCCATCGGGATTTCGATCACGGTGTTGAAATCCTTCGGCGGTTCCTTGCCGATCGGCACTTTGCTGAGATCCATGGTGTCGTCCTTTTCGAGCGGGCTTACGCCAGTATGGGGGAGGGCTAAGCGCCCCGCCGCCCCGACGATAGTCGCGGGCACGGCAGACCCCCTAGCAGTGCGCTGCGTTTCGTCCTATATCTAGCCCCGTCGGGCAACCGACTATGGCGATAAACGCTTTTTGGAATAAGCGTTGCGGACCCGGGGGCGGTACCCGGCGCCTCCACCATTCCCTGGGAAACCAGGACTTGCGGGGGCGAAACAGGATCGACGCGCGTAGTAAAGATGAAGTTTTCGCTCGGCATGGTACCACCGTCATCGGGCTACACTCACAGGTGCCAACGACAACGTTGCACCCGCTCTTAAGGCCGCTGCTTAACCACCCGATAGGGTGCTAGAGCAATAGCTTTGGAACGCGGTTCGGGGGGCACCGGGCAACAGAAGCCCCCCACTTAATCAACCGGCTGGGCAGGCGCCGGGAGGGAACGGGGTTCTGATGCAGCGGTTTGAGTTGGCGTACGACCGAATGATCGAAGCAGCCCTTCGGGGCGTGGTGCGCGACGCCTTGATCGGTGTGGCCAAGCACGGGTTACCCGGCGAGCATCACTTCTACTTGAGCTTCCGCACCCGGCACGCCGGCGTCCAGCTGTCCGACGCCCAGCGCGAGCGCTTCCCCGAAGAGATCACGATCGTGATCCAGAACCAGTACTGGGACCTGCGCGTCCACGCGGACAAGTTCGAGGTCGGCCTCTCGTTCGGCGGCGTGCCGGAAACCGTGATCGTACCGTTCGCCGCGATGACCGCGTTCAACGACCCGGCAGCGCGCTTTGGCCTGCAGTTCCAGTTGGCAACCGATGTGCCGGCTGAAGACGACGCGGCGGAGACACCGGTGGAGGCTGCACCGGCCGATGATGGCTCCAACGTGGTGGTGCTCGACCGGTTTCGACGCAAGTAGGGCGTCTAAGATAGCTTGTTTCGCAACTAATTCGCACGTACGCTGCTCTTAACCAAAGGGACGCACGAGGCATGAGTGAGCAAGCCCCCGCCATCGACGCCGCAGATCGAGATCGCGTCAGCGAAGCCAGCCGTGCCGCTGCCGTCGAGCCGGCCGGTGCCGCGACCACCACCGCCACCGCCACCGCCACCGAAGAGCCCCTAGCCGACGACGATCTCGTCGTTCCGACCTGGTATCGTCTGGAGTTCGAGGCCCGCGTCGCGCAATTCTATTTTGGCCGGCGACGCGTGTGGTTTGAAGACTGCAGCCGGATGGCGCGCATGCTGACGCTTGGCCTCAGCTCCTCGGCGGTTGCGGGGTGGCTGACGTCGCTGCCCTGGTTGTTGACCTTTGGGACCATCGCCACGGCACTGGTCAGTATTGCAGTGGTCGCCTTCGACCTATCCGGTCAGCAGAAGCGCTATGAAGATGGGTATCGCAAGGTCACCGACATCCTCCAGAAAATCATGATCCGACGCTTGAGCAGTGCCAGCTGGCAGACCCGCCTGGAACTTCGGCACGAGTACGATGCGATTACGGCCATCGAACCGCGCACCTTGGCGGCCCTATCGGTCGACTGTGTGAATTACAACCTCGGTGCCGAAGGGTTCCCGCGCGACCAACTCTACCACATTCCCTGGTACCAGCGCTGGACCTGCCAAGTGATCGCTTGGAGCGGACCCTATGAGACGATCGCTGAGCGCGACGCACGGCGCAGCAAACAGCCAGCCTAGCGCCACCCCCACCACCTAGGGCACTCTCCCGCGCGACCTGTTCACCGTCGCGACCGGAGATGTCTGCCATGCCCGATAGCCTCGCCCCCGCCCCTGTTGGCTTCGATTTCCACCCGCTGTTCCCACGCGTGAAGGGTGTGACGCCGTGGAAGCAGATCGCCGGTGACTTCGTGTCGGTCGAGCAGTTTGCTGGCACCGAGATGCTGGTGGTGAAGCCCGAAGCCCTGACGGCGCTGGCTGACCAGGCGTTCCGCGACATCTCGCACTTGCTGCGCCCAGGCCACCTGCAGCAGCTGGCGGCGATCCTGGATGATCCCGAAGCCTCCCCCAACGACCGGTTTGTCGCCTACGACTTACTAAAAAACGCCAACATCGCCGCCGGTGGTGTGCTGCCGATGTGCCAAGACACTGGTACCGCGATCGTGATGGGCAAGAAGGGCCAGCGCGTGTGGACCGGTGCTGATGACGAGGCCTACCTGGCCCTCGGCGTGCGCAAAACCTTCACCGAAACCAACCTGCGCTACAGCCAGCTGGCGCCCTTGGAGATGTTCACGGAGAAGAACACCGGGGACAACCTGCCGGCCCAAATCGATCTCTACGCCACACCAGGGGACGCCTACGAGTTCTTGTTCATCGCCAAGGGTGGTGGCTCGGCCAACAAGTCGTTCCTCTACCAGCAGACCCCCTCGGTGCTGCGCCGGGACTTGCTGTTGAAGTTCCTGGACGAGAAGATCCGCACCCTTGGCACAGCCGCGTGCCCGCCTTATCACTTGGCGATTGTCATTGGCGGTACCTCGGCCGAGCTCTGCTTGAAGACCGTCAAGCTCGCCTCCACCAAGTACCTCGACGCGCTGCCGACCAGCGGGAACGCCCACGGCCAAGCGTTCCGGGATGTCGCGTTCGAGCAGGAAATCTTGGCACTGACGCGCGAGATGGGCATCGGCGCGCAGTTCGGCGGCAAGTACTTCTGCCACGACATCCGCGTCATTCGCCTGCCGCGCCACGGGGCGTCGGTGCCGATCGGGCTTGGTGTCTCGTGCTCGGCCGATCGCCAGATCCTCGGCAAGATCACCCGCGACGGCGTGTTCTTGGAACAGCTGGAAACCAACCCGGCCCAGTATCTGCCGGACATCGACCCCTCGACCCTGGCCGGCGAAGTGGTGCAGGTCGACCTCAACCGCCCGATGGCGGAGATCCGCCGCCAGCTGTCCCAATACCCGATCCGCACGCGTTTGAGCCTGACCGGCCCGATCGTGGTCGCGCGCGACCTTGCGCACTCCAAAATCCGCGAGCGGCTGGAAGCCGGCCAAGGCCTGCCGGACTATTTCCGCGAACGGGTGATCTACTACGCCGGCCCCGCGAAGACCCCCGCCGGCTACGCCTCCGGATCCTTTGGGCCGACCACCGCCGGCCGGATGGATGCCTATGTCGACCAGTTCCAAGCCGCCGGCGGCAGCTTCGTCATGCTGGCCAAGGGCAACCGCTCAGCCGCCGTCACCAAGGCCTGCCATGCGCACGGCGGCTTTTACCTCGGCTCGATCGGTGGGCCGGCGGCACGGTTGGCACAGGATTGCATCAAGAAAGTCTCGGTCCTCGAGTACGAAGACCTTGGCATGGAAGCCGTCTGGCAGATCGACGTCGTCGACTTCCCGGCCTTTATCGTCGTGGACGACAAGGGCAACGACTTCTTCGCCGGCATGACCGGGGGTTAGGCGACCACCACACCCTTCCAGAACGCGACCCGGCCCTTGATCTCGGCGGCGGCGGACTTCGGATCGGCGTAGTACCACGCTGCATCCGTGTTCACTTTGCCGCCGGCTTCGATCGAGTAATAGTGCGCCGTACCCTTCCAGCCGCACACCGAGGTGGTGGCGGACGGGCGCAGCACGGCTGGATCAACCGCGTCGAGCGGGAAGTAGTGATTGCCTTCGACCACGACCGTCGTGTCCGATTGGGCGATGGTGATGCCGTTCCAGGTCGCACGTACCATTGGGCTGATCCTTTCAGAGTCTCTGCTTCAACCTTGATCGCGGCGCTGCGGTGTCAAGGCTATGCAGGTCTGCCAGGCGTGGGGTACCATGCCCCCATGGTAAAAAGTCTGGCTCGATGGGCGTTGGCGGCGCTGTTGCTGTGGTCCGGTGCGGCGGCAGCGACGGAGTATGATGGTGTCTGGACCTTGTCCGTGCAATGTCAGGCCCGGTCCGGTGGATTGACTTATGCCACCGGCGGCCAGTTGGTGATCACCAACAACCGCGCCAATTTCGGCCGCCAAAGCCGGGGCGAGACTGTGCCCTACACCGGCACAGTCGCCGGCAACCGGGTCACCTTGACCGGCACCACCCCGCGCACGGATTCGGGCCAAGCTGGACCGGCGAGCTTGACTGTCACGTTCAACGGCTCTGCGGTCACCGGTACCGGTGAGGAGCGCCAGGTGATGGCGTTTCCGAACGACTGCCGGGTCACCGGCACGCTGGTACGGCCGTTTCCCGGCAACCTCGCGGCCCGCACTCAAACCGGACCGACGGCGGAGCCGTCGCGGGATCTGCAAGCGGCCGACGCGGCGATCAATCGTGCGACTGGCGTGGCACCCTCCGCCGGCCCAGCATCCTCGAACCGGCCAGCCGTCGATCCGGCCCGGGCGCGCGCCGAAGCGGAGGAGCGGATGCGCGCTGAAGTACAAGCGCGCGTCGCCGCCGAACTGGAAGCCCGCCGGCAAGCCGATGCCACCCAGCGCGCGGCGGCCGAGCGCGATGCGCAAATCGCCCGCGTGCGGGAGACCCAGGAGCAGCTGCGCACGATCGGCTTCTATACCGGGCCGATAGACGGCGACGCCGGGCGGGGCACCCGCCAAGCGATCACCGAATGGCAGCGCGCGAGCAACTTGCCGCCAACCGGCACGCTGACCGACACCCAGATCCCGCGCCTCGCCGCTGATGCCCGCCGTCCAGCCCCGGAGCGCGTGGCGCTGGTCGAGCGGTTACGGACCGCCACCGCAGCACCGAGCCCCCCGGCTGCCCCAACCATCGCCGCCGCCCCGCCACCGCCTGGTACGGCACCCGCAGTCGCGCCACCAGCACCGCTGGTTCTGCCGACGGCGCTGCCGGCCTCCGGCAAGCGGGTTGCCTTGGTGGTTGGGATTGGCCAGTACACCGCCGCCACGTCCTTGCCCAATCCGCCGAATGACGCGCGCGCGGTGCACCAGGCGCTCACCGCCCTTGGCTTTGAGAGTGACCTGGTGGTCGACAGCGACCGGGCCGGCCTGGAGCGCGCGATCCGCCGGTTTTCAACCCGGCTCGAAGATGCGGCGGTGGCACTGTTCTTCTATGCCGGTCACGGTCTGCAGGTGGGTGCCAAGAACTACCTCCTGCCGACGGATGTCTCGCTCAAGCACGAACGCGACCTGCGGTTCGAGGCGATCGACCTTGAACTCGTGCTCGACCAGATGGAAAGTGCGCGCCGGATCAACTTGGTGTTTCTGGATGCCTGCCGGGACAATCCGCTCGCCCGTTCGCTCGCGCGCAACATGGGCACGCGCTCCGCGGCGGTTGGCACCGGCCTCGCCGCAGTGCAGACCGGCAGTGGGACGTTGATCGCCTATGCGACCCAGCCGGGCAACGTCGCGGAGGATGGGGTGTCCCGCAACAGCCCGTTCACGGCGGCGCTTCTTGAGCACATCAAGACGCCGGGTGTTGAAGTGCGCCAAATGCTGACCCGCGTGCGCGCCTCGGTGCGGCAAACCACCAATGGCCGCCAGATCCCGTGGGACCACAGCTCGCTCGAGAGTGATTTCTACTTCATCCCAGTCGCCGCGACCCCGCGCCACAGCGTGGCGGCGCCGAGTGCGGCCGATCCAACCCAGGTGGATCTGCAGTTTTGGGCGGCGACGCAGACCCTCACGGATCGCGCCTCAAAGGCAGCGGCGCTCAAGGCCTACCTGGAAGCCTTCCCCACCGGCCAATTCGCTGCGATCGCCCGTATTCAGTTGAGCGCGCTGGACGCGGCGCCCTAACGCGCCTACCGCCGCCCGAACAGCCGTTCGATATCCGCGCGTTTGAGTTCCACCCAGGTCGGCCGGCCGTGGTTGCACTGGCCGCTGTGGGGGGTGGCTTCCATGTCGCGCAGAAGCGCGTTCATCTCCGGCGCAGTCAAGCGTCGGCCGGCGCGCACGGAGCCGTGGCAGGCCATGGTCGAGCAGATCGCATCCAAGCGTTCACTGAGCGCTAGACCTTGGCCGAGTTCAGCCAGTTCGTCCGCCAGATCGCGCACCAGCTGGTCAACATCGGCGTGGCCGAGGGCCGCGGGGACGGCGCGCACCAAGACGGCACCCCCGCCGAACGCTTCGATCTCAAGACCAAGGGTGGCGAGCGGCGCTTGCGCTTGGGCAAGGCGTGTGGCGGCGGCTTCGCCGACATCGACCACCGTCGGCAGCAGCAGCATCTGACGTGGCGCTTCGCGGGTGGCGAGGGTCGCCTTCAGGCGCTCATACACCAGGCGTTCGTGGGCGGCGTGCTGGTCGACGATCACCAGACCATCGCTGGTCTCGGCCACGATGTAGGTCGCGTGCAGCTGGGCGCGCGCAGCTCCTAGAGGATAGGCCGTCGCCTCGATGGTCGCGGGCTCGATCCGGGCGGTGGGTTCGAACACGGCCGGTGCTTCCGCCATCCCCCGCAGGGGCGCTTGGGCCGCGAGCGCGAACTCCCGCGCCGTCGCCGGCAGGGGTGGGGGCGCTTGGTACTGGCCGGGCCGGAACGCGGCCATGGTGTCGGTGCCAACGGTGTTGGACGCCCGGTGGCCCGCTGCTGCCATCGCCTGCTTGATGGTGGCGACCAACAGCCCGCGCACCAGGGCCGGTTCGCGAAACCGCACTTCGGTTTTGGCGGGGTGGACGTTGACGTCGACATCCTCCCCCGGCACGTCGAGGAACAGGGCCACCATCGGGTGCCGGTCGCGGGCGAGTAGGTCTTGGTAGGCCCCGCGCACGGCCCCCACCAGCAGCTTGTCGCGCACCGGGCGCTGGTTGACGAACAAGTACTGGCCAGCGGCCGTCGCGCGGTTGAGGGTCGGCAGGCCGGCATGCCCGGTCAGGCGAATACCCTCGCGGGTGGCATCAAGGGCGACCGCGTTTTGCGCGAAATCCCGCCCCAGCACTTCACCCAGCCGGTCGAGCGGATCAAGGGCGGCGAAGCGCTTCGGCGTGCGCACCCCGTCACCCAGCGAGAAGGCGACCATCGGGTAGGCCATCGCCAGGCGTTCGACCGTGTCGGTGATCGCCTCCCACTCCGCCCGCACGGATTTGAGGAACTTCAGGCGCGCCGGTGTGGCGAAGAACAAGTCGCGCACCTCGACCCGGGTGCCGACATTGCCGGAGGCAGGTTCAAGTGCCCCCACCTCGCCGCCTTCGATGCTGAGCGCCATCGCATGGTCTTGGCCGCGTGGGCGAGAGGTGAGCGTGAGGCGCGCGACCGCGCCAATCGACGGCAGCGCCTCGCCGCGAAAGCCGAGGCTGCGGATTGCCAGCAGGTCGTCGTCCGGTAATTTCGAGGTCGCGTGGCGTTCGATCGCGAGCAGCAGATCCGCGGGCGTCATGCCGCAGCCATCATCAGTGATCTGGATCAGCGCCTTGCCGCCGTCGCGCGCGAGGATATCGACGCGCGTCGCACCCGCGTCGATCGCGTTTTCGACCAGTTCCTTCACTGCCGCTGCTGGCCGTTCGATCACCTCGCCGGCGGCGATGCGATTGACCAGCGTGCCGGGCAGGCGGCGGATGGTCATGTCTGTTCGGCCAGATAGCGCCGGGCCAGCACCTTGCCGTCCTCGACCGCGGGCTGGTCGAACGGATCAACCCCGATCAGGCGTGCCGACAGGATGGTTTCCAGCATGAACAGCATGAACAAGCCACCCAGCGCCGCCTCATCCACCGCCGGCAGACTGATCACCCGCACTGGGCGGTTGGCGCTGGCGAGGGTTTCGATGGTGGCGCGGGTTTCTGCCGCCAAGAGATCGCCGGCACTGCGGCCCGCGAGGTAGGCCAGACGCTCATCGGCGGGCTGCAGGATCTTCGGTCCAAGGCCACGCGCCGGCCCTTCGATCACGGTGTAAAGCTTATCAGCCGGTCCCGCCCGGTAGAGCTGCAGCTGGCTGTGCTGGTCGACCGTGCCCATCGCGCGCACCGGAGTGGTGCCCTTGCCATCCTTGCCGAGGCTTTCGGCCCACAGCTGGCGGTACCACAGGCCGAATTCGGCCAGCCGGTCGACGTAGGGCATCAGCACTGTGATCGGCAGGTTCGCGCGCATGGCGGTCAGTGCCAGGGCTGCCCCTTCAACCGCCGGCCCCTCGCCCTTGAGCGTTGCATCGAGCACGGCCGCCGCACCCGCCCGCACGGCGTCGGCGTCAAGCCCAGCCAGCAGGGCTGGCAGCAGCCCGACGATCGACAGCACGGCATAGCGCCCGCCCACCTTCGGGTCGTGATCGAGCACGACGCCGCCTGCCGCCGTCACCAGTCGGCGCAGCGGATTATCCGTCGGTTCCGTAATCGCAACCAACCGGTCCCCTAGCGCTGGCAGGGCCGGCAGCAGGGAGAGCAGGGTGCTCAAGGTCTCTGCCGTCGAGCCGGACTTGGAAACCGCGAGCACACCCACCCGCTTGCCCACTGCAGCAGCAGTGACGGCGCTGAGCGTGTGCGGGTCGATGTTTTCGACCACCACCAGCTTCGGCAGGCCCGGCGGGGGGCCGAAGCCAAAATCGCTGAGCGCGATCAGGGTTTTGGCGCCGAGGCTGGAGCCGCCGGTGCCGAGCAGCAGGATGAGATCGCACTGCGCGATCAGCCGTGCTGCCAGTGGGCGCACGGCGTCGAGGTCATCGCGGCGCTCTGGCAGGCGCAACAGCGGCAAGCCGCCGTCCGCCTGCCAGGTGCGCAAAATGGCCGTTGCCGCCGCCGCGTCGCTGCGCGCTGCTGCAAGAGCCGCTGGATCGAGCGGCGGGCAGCAGTATGCAAGCGAGGTGGTGAACGGCAGGGTCATCTGGCTACTCCGAGTCCGCCGAGGTCACACCGGTCGACCGGTTGTACCGCAGCGTGATCCGGGAAATCTGGCACAGATTGAACGGTTCGTTCCATTCGACTTCTGAGCCGTCGTCGAATTTGACCTTCAGTTCCCAGGAACAGCCCTGGGCGCCGGAGGCAAAGCGCACCGGCAGGGAGGCGCCGTTGCGGAGCACATTTTCGCCGAGGATGTCATTGCCCCAGGTCTTCGCGGTCGGGAGCGAGACGTAGACTTCGTCGATCTGGTAGCCGGTACGGTTGACCAGGGTGAAGTCCTGCCGACCTTGCGCGGCAGCCTCCGTGCTGATTGCGGCACCGATCACCGTTGCAAACACGAATCCAAACAGAGCACGACGCGACGGCATGGAGACCCCCATAGAGCGGAATTTTGGTCAGGTGCGACCGGGGCTGTGAGTACAAGGTCAC
>JAAFHH010000070.1 GCA_013297545.1 Alphaproteobacteria bacterium | reverse complement strand
GGTTGTTCTCAGCGGAAACCGCGGGATATCGGTGGTTGGGTCAAGCCTGAGCGACGTGGTGCGCAATCGCATCGCGCCGATCGTTGAACTCAAGCGCATCTCGGATGCCTACGCGGTCGCGATTGTCGACGCAGCGCACAAGATGCGCGGCGGCGACTTGCCGTTTCCGGACGGTGAAGTGGCGGTCAAAGGGGCGATCGAAACCATCGCCCGGGACTTCGCCGCCTACCGCCAGCGCGCCAAAACCGCCGAAGAAGCCGGGATCATGGCGGAACTTGCGCCGTTGATGGTCAAAGCCGATGACTTATCCCGACGCCTGCGCGAGGCCGCGGCCAGTGCGAACTACGTCGAACTGACCAACATCGTGATCACCGACCTCTACCCGCTGATCGACCCGGTGACCGAACGGATCGGCCATTTGATCGATCTGCAGATCAGCTATTCCGAAGCCGAACTGACTGCGAGTGCGGTGGAGGTTGGCCGATCCCAAACCGTGCTGACCGTCGCCTCGCTGATCGGGGTCGCTGCCCTTGGGTTTGCCGCGTGGTTTGTGGTGTTCGGCGTCAGCGTGCCGCTCGACCAGATGACCCGCGCCATGAGCCAGGTGGCCAGCGGTGCCCTCGACACGCCGATCCCAAGCCAGCGCCGGCGCGATGAGATCGGCCAACTGGCCGGCAGCTTGGCGGTGTTCCGCGACACCATGGTGGCCAATCAATCCCTCGAAGCCGAACAGGGCATTGAGCGTGAGCGCGTCGCAGCCGCACAGCGCGCCCAGCTCCATCAGCTCGCCGATGAACTCGACCGATCGGTGGGTACCGCAATCGACAACCTGCGGGCGGGCGTGACCGACATCTCGGACCTGTCAACCAACACGACCCAGCTGCAGCGCCAGGGAACGTCGGGGTCCATGGCCGTGCTTGATCTGGCCGAGCGCACGCGCGGCCAGATCGACCAGCTGGCGGAAGCGGGCGACCAGCTGAAGCTCTCGATCGGGGAGATCGCAACCCAAGTGGCCGGTGCGGCGGAAACCTCCGCCCGCGCGGTCGAAGACGTCGCCGCGACCGGCCAGCAGATCGACCGATTGGCTGTCGCGGTGGGATCGATCAGCTCGGTCGTTGCGATGATCACGGAGATCGCGGAGCAGACCAATCTCTTGGCCCTGAACGCCACGATCGAAGCCGCGCGCGCTGGCGACGCTGGCCGCGGCTTTGCCGTGGTTGCCAATGAGGTGAAGAGCCTGGCCAATCAAACCGCCCAGGCAACTGCTGATATCACCCGCCAAATTGCGGATATTCAGGCGGAGACCAAGTCCGCCGTTGACAGCGCCCGGCGTGTCGGGCACGTCATCGGGGCCATCAACACCGTGTCCGCGGACATCGCGCGTGCGGTCGAGCAGCAAAGCGCCGTTTCTGGTGACATCGCCGAAACCATCGCTATGATTGCCGGCAACATGAGCGGCGTTGCGGAGAACATTGGCGGCGTGACAGCAGGTGCGCTACGGTCGTGCGGCGGCGCGATTGAAGTGCTCTGGACGGCTGATGAACTCAGCCGGTTGTCTGAGCGATTGAGTGCCGATGTTGACGCTTTCCTGACCACCATCCGCGGATCATCCGTGGGCTGACTTCGAGAGAAGCCATGAAATTCAAGGTCCAAACCTCTCCCGACCGGGCAAGCCTCAGCATCACGGGTGCTTTGACCTTCGCCGACCACACCGAATTCAAGGGCGTGATCGAACAGATCATCGGACCCCAGCCGAAGGACATCGAGGTCGATCTGAGCCAGGTCGAAATCGTCGACTCGGCGGGTTTGAGCCTGTTCTTGATCCTGCGCGACCGGGCTAAGAAGTACGGTGGTGCGGTAACGTTGAAGAAGCCGCCACAACACGTGGCGCGCATGCTGAACGTCGTTGCCTTCGACGCGCTGTTTACGATTCAGAACTAACCAACTGGTCACTGTTGGGTCTTAGCCCGCTGGTGCTTGCGCCAGCGGGCTTTGCGTTTTTGTAAAAGTCCGCTAGCCTCGTACGGACAATCGAACGGGCCGACAGCACCAGCCACTGTCATCCGCCCGCGTCTGTGGAGGCAGCCCCCGTGACCATTCGCCTAAAGCTCGCCCTTATTGTGTCTGCATTGTCAGCAGCGTTGCTGTTGTCGCTTGGTTACACAATCATCACCACCATGCGCCAAGCCTCTGGGGCTGCGATCGCGGAAAGTGCCAATCGCATCGCTGGGCATTTGCTGACGGCTGCATCCGAATGGGGGTTTGAGCGCGGCTTGACCAACGGCGCGCTGACGGTGACCGGGCCAATAGCGCCGGCAGCGCTCAGCGAGATTCAGGCCCGACGCCGCACGGGGGACCAGAACTGGGACGAAGCGCTGAAACAGATCACGCCAGCGATGGAGTCGCCGCAGCTGACCAAAGCGCTCGCCGATGCGACGGCTGCCCGCACGGCGCTCGCGGCCTTACGCACCCGCTTTGATGCCCTTGCCGCGCAACCAGATCCCGCGGCAGCCGCAAGCTTGCGCACCCAGTGGTTCGATCAAGCGACCCGCAGCATCATGGAATCCCAGGGCGTGCGCCATGCGATTGAGCTCGCCTTGATCACAACGCCGGAAGCCGCTCTGGTAAGCGGACTGGCGGTTAAGCACAACCTCTTTGTGATGATCGAGTTTCTGGGCCGCGAGCGCGGCTTTTTGAACGCCCTTATCGGCGGCGGGCAGCAACTAACCCCGCAACAGCTCTTGCAGCTTGGCTTGTTCTTTGGCGAGGTCGATGCGGCGTGGGATATCGTGTCAACCCGACGCTCAAGCCTGGGGCCGGAGTTCAAGACAGCGATCGACCAGTTTGAAGGGATCTTTACCCGCAGCTTCTTGCCCTTGCGCGAACGCCTGATCACGGCTGGCTACAGCGGCCAAGCCTATCCCGTTCCACCGGCGGAGTGGTTCCAGCAGTCCACCACCACAATCGAGGCCTTGCTGCAGGCCCGGCGCCAAGCAACGCTGTCGATTGACGCTCTGGCGCGCGAAACCGTCGCCCAAGACAATGCGGTTGTGGCGATCGAAATCACCCTTGCGATCGCAGCCGTGATCCTGGTGGTGATCGCCTTCCTGATCTTGTCGCGCCAAGTGGTGCGGCCGATGCGCACCCTCACCGATGCCATGCGCCTGTTGGCAGACGGCAAGCTTGAAACCGAAGTGCCAGCCCACCCGCGCCACGATGAAATCGGCGCGATGGTCGACACTGTGGTGGTGTTCAAAACCAACGCCCTCCAGGTGCAGCGCTTAGAAGCCGAACAGGCCGCCACCAAGCAGGCCGAGGCCGAACGCCGGGCGGCCGAGATGGCAGCCCTCGCCGATGCCTTCGAAGGCTCCGTCAAAGCGGCCGCCACCTCCGTCAGTGTGTCCGCCGCCGATATGATCGAAACCGCCACCTTGACGGCTCAGCGCCAAGAGCAAGGCACGATGCGTTCACTGACCGTGAACGAGGCGACCAACAACACGCGTGAGCGCATCACCGCGCTGGCAGCTGCGGGCGAAGAACTCGCCGCCTCGATCAATGAGATTGGCATGCAGGTCAGCCGCACGGCGGAAACCGCGCGCCGGGCGACCACGGATGTCGGCACCTCGCGCGATCAGATCCGCCGTTTGGCAGAAGCAACCCAGCAGATCGGCTCGGTCGTGCAGCTGATCACGGAGATCGCGGAGCAAACCAACCTGCTCGCCTTGAACGCCACCATCGAAGCCGCGCGCGCGGGCGATGCCGGCCGCGGCTTTGCAGTGGTTGCGTCTGAAGTGAAGCTGCTCGCGAACCAAACTGCGCAAGCAACCGCCCAGATCACCCGCCAGATCGATGCGATCCAAGATGAAACCCACGCCGCCGTCGCCGCAATCGACCGGGTCGGCGACATTGTCGATGCGATGGAAAGCATGACTGGATCAGTGGCCGCCGCCGTCGAAGAACAAAGTGCCGTCACCAACGAAATCGCCCAGACCATCACCCACATCACGGTCGATATGGACCAAGTGGCGACCAACATCAAAGACGTGACCGGATCGTCCATCCGCAGCTGTGCTGCCTCCATCCAAGTGCTGTGGAGCAGCGAGAGTGTGGCCGAGATCAGCGACCGGCTGACGAGCGACGTCGATGCCTTCCTGTCGCGCATTCGCGAACGGGGTGCCGCGTAGCAACATCCCTTCGCCTGCGGCGTTGTTCCGCTTTGCCTGGAGCAAAGTCCCCACTAGGATTCGCATCGATCGCCGCACCCGCGCACACAATGGCTCCCCTGAGTAGGACGTACCCCCATGACGATCCGTGCCAAGCTAGCCGCTATTGTCCTGCTGTTGTCGGCGGGGCTGATTGGATCCCTGGGATACACGATCTACCTGGCAAACCGGCAGGCGGAGCATGCGCGCCTGGCGGAAACCATCAACCAGATCTCCTCCGCCGTCGTCTCGGCAGCCGCTGACTGGGCGGTCGAACGCGGTACGGTCAACGGCCTGATCGCCAATCTGGCCACCGTGCCGGACCCCATGCTGGCGACCGTGCGCACTCGCCAACAGGCGGGCGATGCGCACTGGCAGCGGGCGATCCGGTTGAGCGACCAGCTGCCGCAAAGCCCCGAGCTCGCAGCCGCTCGGCAGCGCGCCGAAGCAGCACTGGCCGCCCGCACGGCCCTGCGTCAACGCTTCGATCAAGGGGTGACAGCCCGCGACGCTGCCGTTGGCCAGGCCTTGCGCGCAGACTGGTTCGCCACCACCACCCGGGCGATCATGGCCTCCCAGGCCCTGCGCTATGAAGCCGAACAGCTGCTGCTGACGACGCCGGAAGCAGCATTGGTCGGTGGCCTCAGCATCAAGCACGCGCTGTTCTCGATGGCGGAATTCGCCGGGCGCGAGCGCGGCTTCCTCAACGGCGTGATCGCCAGTGGTCAGCGTCTGGCACCAGAGCAGATGCAACAGCTCGGCCTGTTCAAGGGCGAGATTGAAGGGGCGTGGGAAGTGATCTCGGCGCGCCGTCGCAGCCTCGGGCCGGACTTCCTGCGCGCAGTGGAGGCCTTTGAAACCCTCTACTTCCGCGAATTCACGCCAGTGCGCGACCGGGTGGTTGCCGCCGGGGTCGCAGGGCAACCCTACCCGATCGCACCGGCCGAATGGTTCCAACAATCGACCCGGGCGATTGAAGGCATGCTCGGCGCCCAAACCCTGGCAGCCGGGGTGCTGGCCGGGTGGTCGGTCGCGACGCTTGATCAGTCGACCCTGCTGGTCGCGATCCTCGCCTGCTTGGCGTTTGCCAGCGGCTTGCTGCTGGCCGCGGCGTTCTGGGTGCTGTCGCGCCAAGTCGTGCGCCCGATGCGCGATCTGACCCACACCATGCAGCTGCTGGCCGAAGGCAAGCTGGAGACCGAGATCCCGGATCACGGGCGCCACGATGAAATCGGCGCGATGGCGGGTGCCGTCACCGTGTTCAAGGCGAACGGCTTGCGCGTGCGCCAACTGGAAGCCGAACAGGCGGCCACCGCCGCTGAGGCCGCCGAACGCCGCGCAGCTGAGATGGCAGCCCTGGCGGACGCCTTCGAACACTCGGTCAAAACGGCCGCAACGGAGGTGAAGGCCGCAACGGTGGAGATGGTCGACCTCGCAACTGGCACGGCTAAGCGCCAGGAAACTGGCACCATGCGCTCCCTCAAGGTCAATCAAGCGACCGAGAGCACGCGCGAGCGCATTTCGTCGCTGGCGGCCGCTGGCGAAGAACTGTCAGCCTCGATCGCCGAAATCGGCCAACAGGTGAGCCGCGCCTCCGACACCGCCCGCCAAGCGACCGGCGATGTCGGCCACTCGCGCACCCAGATCGACCGCTTGGCGAGCTCAACGCGCGAAATCGGCTCGGTCGTCCAGCTGATCACCGAAATCGCCGAACAAACCAACCTGTTGGCGCTCAACGCCACCATCGAAGCCGCCCGCGCGGGTGATGCCGGCAAGGGCTTTGCTGTGGTGGCGTCAGAGGTAAAGGCGCTCGCCAACCAAACCGCGCAAGCAACCGGTGAAATCACCCGCCAGATCGCGGCGATCCAAGATGAAACCGCCGCCGCGGTCGCTGCCATCGACCGGGTCGGCTCGGTCGTGCTGGCGATGGAAGGCATGACCGAGGCGGTAGCGTCTGCCGTTGCCGACCAGGGGGCGGTCACCAACGAGGTATCGGCCTCGATCACCCAGATCTCCGCCAACATGGATGATGTGGCGGCCAACATTGGCGATGTCACCGGCGGCGCGATCCGGGCCTGCGCGGCGGCGATCGAAGTGCTGTGGGCCAGCGAAGGCGTCGGCAAGATCGGCAACCGGTTGGACCGGGACGTCGATGCGTTCTTGGCCCAGATCCGTGCTGGTACTGCAGCAGGCATGCCCGCCCTGCAGTAGACCGGGCGCCCTTGGCCTGCCATGGTAGGGCCTGAGGTGGTGCAACCGCGGTAGGGCATGCTGATGAGTGTTGTTGCCGCGCTGGCTGTGCCTGTCGGGCTGCTGCTGATCGCGGCAGCGCTCCTGCGCCATCGCACCCGGCTCGGCTTCGGCAGTGGCCCGTCCTGGGCGGTAATCCTCGGTCTGGCAATCCTCGCGGTCACCAACCTCTACCTCGGACTGGAGACAATGGCCCCCGGCCTGCTGCCGGTGCCAGAGGGTGGTAGCTTGGTCTATCGCCGGATCTTCGATGGACCGGCCCTGGTGCTGATCGCCTATGGGCTCGCGCGCTGGCTGCCGCGGCTGATCTCCACCCAAGACCACACCCGCCGCGCCGCCGCCGTCGACCGGGTCGTCGAAGCGATCGGCCGCAGTGCCGGCAGCGAGCTCTACCAACGCCTGGTCACTGCCCTGGCGGAGGAGCTGCGCGCAGACACGGTGCTGATCGGCGTGCTGACGGACGACGGGCACGCGATCCGCACACTCGCCGTGTTCGCCAACGGCGGGCTCGCACCCAACTTCACCTACGCGCTCGCCGGCAGCCCGTGCGAGGGCGTGTTGCGCGGCGACCTCACGGTGGTACCGAAGCGGGCGGCGGCGGCCTATCCGCTTGATGCTGCGCTGACCGCCAACCGCATTGAGGCCTACATCGCCGGTGGCCTGATGGGATCGGATGATGTGCCAATCGGCATCCTCGCCTGCCTCAGCCGCGAGCCGCTGACTGAGACTGCCGATGCCGAGCGCTTAACGCGGGTGTTCGCCGATCGCGTTGGGGTTGAGATCGAGCGCGAACGGGCGATCGCTGCACTGGCCGCCAGCCGTGACCAGTTGCTGGAGGCGCAATCGCTCGGCCAACTCGGGTACTGGCGCACCTCGGAGGCGACCGACGAGGTCGTGTGGTCCCCCGAAGTGTTCGCCATCACCGGCTTGCCGCCGCAGTCCGTGCTCGGCCTCGACCAGCTGCTCGATCTGATGACGCCGGACGTGCGCCAGACCTATGTCAGCCAGCGCGCCCAGGCGTTCGCCGAGCACCGACGCTTCGAGTTCGACGTCAAACTCAACCGCCGCGACGGCACCACGCGCTGGATGCTGGTGATCGGCAAGCCGATGCCTGGATCAACACCGCAAGCGCCGATCTACCACGGGCTGGTGCAAGACATCACCGCGCGCAAAAACCATGAACAAGAACTGTTGGAGGCCTACGCCTCCAAAACCCAGTTCGTTGCGATCATGAGCCACGAGCTGCGCACACCGCTGAACCCGATCCTCGGCTTTGCCACTCTGTTGGCCGATACGGCTGCGGCCTCCTTGACCCCTGAGCAACGCCGGGACTACGCCGGTGAAATCGTCGCCGCGACCGAGCGCATGATCCGCTTGGTCGACGACATCTTGGACTTGTCCGAGGTGGAGCTGAACACCGTCGCGATCGAACGCACGATGATCGACTTGAGTTCGATCCTGCGGCTCGCTGCCTCGCGCGTCGCCGGCCAGATCGCGGAGGCGCGCCTCACCCTCACGCTCACCTTGCCGGAGGTGCCGATCCTGGTGCATGCGGACCGGCGCCGGTTAAAGCAGATGCTGTTCAACCTCTTATCCAACGCGATCAAGTTCAGCCGCCCTGGCGGCACGGTCGGGGTCATGGCGATGGCCAACCCTACCGGCGTCGATATCACGATCACCGATCAGGGGGTCGGCATGTCGGCCGAACAGATCGAACGGTTGCTGCACCCGTTCCGCCAGGGCGACGCGCGCCTCAGCCGCCCAGTGTCTGGCCTCGGCCTCGGCTTGCCGATCGCCAAGGCACTGATCGAAGCCCATGGCGGCGCGCTCACCATCGCCAGCACGCCCGATGTCGGCACCACCGTCACAGTCACCCTGCCGCCCTTGGCGGAGCGCCGGGTGCCCGCCGCTTAAGCCCGGATATCAGCGGTTTCAGTGATCAGCTGCTGGACCACGGCTTGCAGGGCCTGGCGTTCATCCTGACCAGCCGCCCGTTCCGCCTCATAGCAGGCGAGCTGGCGATCGGACGAGGTGCCGTCGACCAAGATCTGGCGCGCGTGCTGTACCTCCGCCTCGCAGCCGAAGGCAGCCGCGTCTGGGGCGGTGAAGTGCAAGATTTCCTCCAGCAGGTCTGCGAACGGCACCTTTTCGCCGCGGCCGAAATCGACCAGATCCGCCTGCAGGCCGCGGCGCTGCGCGCGCCAGCGGTTTTCCCGGATCAAGTGGCGCGAATAGAGCCGCCAGCGCTGATTGTCCCGGCCAAGCCGCCACAGCATCCTGAGCAAGCAGCGATAGATCGCGGCAAAACACAGCACATCGTCGAGGCGCGGCGTGGCGTCCGCAATCCGCACCTCCAGGGTTGGGAAGCGGGCGGAGGGGCGGATATCCCACCACAGCCGGCTCGCGTCCTCGATCAGGCCTGGGCGGACCAGCCGGCCGACCAGGCGTTGGTATTCCGACCAACCCTCAAACACCTCCGGCAAGCCGGTGCGCGGCAGACCGTCGAAGATGGTCAGGCGGTAGGATTTCAAGCCCGTCGCTGCGCCGCGCCAGAACGGGCTTGAGGTGGCAAGCGCCAGCAGATGCGGCAGGAAGTAGACGACCTGGTTCATCAGGTCGATGCGCAGCTCCTCATCCTCGATGCCGACATGGACGTGCATGCCGCAGATCATCAAGCGCCGCCCGGCCCCCTGCAGTTCTTCAGCAAGCGCCTGGTAGCGCGCGCCCTCGGACACGTTGGCACTCTGCCATTCAGCGAATGGGTGGGTCGCGGCCGCGATGGGGGCGAGGCCACGCGCCGCGCATTCTTGAATGATGGTGGTGCGCAGGCGCACGAGGTCTGCGCGCGCCTCATTGATGCTGGTGCACGGCCGGGTCGCCACTTCGATCTGGCTTTGCAGGAATTCCTTCATCACCTGGCCCGCGAGCTTGGCCCGGCAGGCTTCCAACAAGCCATCGGGCGCAATCGCGAGCGCACCAGTCACCCGGTTGACCAGGTGGTATTCCTCTTCAATGCCGAGGGTGAAGGCCGGCTCAACCGCCATAGAGCGGCTCAAGGATCGGCGGCAGCAGACGTGCGAGGCGCGCGGCCCACGCCTGTTGGCCCGCCGCATCGGCGATCAAGTCCTGGCGGATCTCGAATGTCACGTGGGGCAGCTTGGCGGCCACCGCGTGGGTCGGCACCGTGAAGCCGGCGGGATGGCGGCCGGAATAGGGTTGATTGTCGCCAACGCAGATATCGCCTTCCGCCTCCAGTGCCGCCAACAAGGGCTCCGCGATCCGGCCATCTTCGCCCCACAGGATGCCGACGTGCCAGGGGCGCTGAAAGCCGTTCATCACCGGGGTGCAGGAATGCATGGACAAGAACACCGGGCGCACGCCAGCGGCGTAGAACTGGTTCAGTTCCTCCGCGATCGCGGCATGGTACGGGCGAAACAACGCGTCGATGCGCTGGGCACGGTCCGCCGTGGTGAGGCCGACATTGCCTGGCACCGGCACGCCATCGGAAATCGCCGGCATGGCAGAGGCTTCCGCCGGGCAGCGGTTGCAATCGAGCACCAGACGCGAGAAGCCGGTGTGCAGCACGGTGGCGCCTAGGTGCTGCGCCAAATCGATCGCGACGGCGAGTGCGCCGATGTCGTAGCCGATGTGCATGCCAAGCTCGGCCGCACTGACCCCGAAATCGCCAAGCGATCCCGGCACCGCGTTCGAGGCGTGGTCACACACGATCAGGATCGGGCGGGCCGGAGTGGCAGGCCGAAGGATCGCGACCGGCGGCGGGTCGTTAGCTGCAAGCAAGCTCATGGTGACGAGAAGCTTGGCGGCAGGGCCGCGGCAGATCAATGGGGATGACGCCTGCGCGCCCGGCCGATACGGTCGGGCGAGGCAAAGGGGGTGGGCGATGGTGATCTTGGGTGCGAACCGTCTGCGGTTAAGCGATCTGGCGGCGCTGGCCACGGGATCTGGGGTCACGATCGCCGCCGAAGCCATGACCCGCGTCGCGGCGGGGGCTGCGGCGGTGCAAGCGATCGTCGCGCGCGATGCGGCGGCGTATGGCATCAACACCGGCTTCGGCAAGCTTGCCCGCCAGCGGATTGACACGGCGGACCTCGCGCAGCTGCAGCTAAACCTCGTGCGCTCGCACCGCGCCGGTGTTGGCCAGCCGCTCAGCGAACCGGTGGTGCGCCTCACCCTCGCGCTCAAGATCGCGAGCTTGCTGCACGGGGTCTCTGGTGTCCGGCCGGCGGTGCCGGAGCTGTTGGCGCAGTGCCTTGGAGCGGGCATCTTGCCAGAGGTTCCAGGCCAAGGATCGGTCGGTGCGTCGGGCGATCTCGCCCCGCTGGCTG
>JAAFHH010000007.1 GCA_013297545.1 Alphaproteobacteria bacterium | reverse complement strand
GCCGGATCGTCCAGTTGAGTGGCGAGATGGAACGATCTGTTGGCGACGCGCTGAAAATCGGCATCGGCATCCACCATGGGCCGGCGGTACTGGGCCGGATGGGGTATCGGCGCACCCACACCCTGACGGCCGTGGGCGACACGGTGCACGTGGCGCGCCGGGTGGAGGAATTGAGCAAGCGCTTTGCGGTGCCGCTGGTGGTCTCCGCCACCACCTTCCGGGCGGCTGGCATCGATCACACCGATCTGCCGACCGAAAAGGTTGAGATCCGCGGCCATTCCCAGCCGCTCACGGTCGTGCTGGTCGCGGACCCAGAAGCGCTGGCCGCCCGGCTTGGCCTGAGTGGCTTGGCCTGAATGGCTTGGCCTGAGTGGCGTGGCCTGAATGGCGCCCTTGGGGTGCGGCTGGTCCCAGTAGGGTCGATCGATGCTTGAGATCCTTGCCGCCCTCGCCCCGCTGGCCGCCATCGCCATCGCCGTTTTGGTTGGCCGCGCGTCCCCGTTGCCGGCCGCGGCCATTGGGCTCGCCGCCACCGTTGCTGCAATCGCACTAACCGGCGGTTCAGTCCTCGGCAGTGCGGTGACAGCCGTGCCGCAGGCCCTGTTGATTTGGCTGCTGCCGGCAGCCGTGATCCTGCCCGGCCTGGTGCTGGCGGAGGCGATTGCACGCTCGCCGCTCAGCCAGGATTTGAGTGGTTGGGTTGGCACCTGGCCGATCGCAACTCCGCTGTGGGCAACCGTGCTGGTGCTCGGCGCCGCCCCGATGCTGGAGGCCGCAACCGGCTTCGGCCTCTGCCTGGTGCTGGTGCTGCCCGCCCTCGCCGCCCGGCTGCCGGTTTTGGCCGCCGCGCGGATCGGCGTGTTTGCGATGGCGACCATGCCGTGGGGCACGGCGGGCTTGGCGACCATCGTGGCCGCCGTGCTGGCAGGCCTGGATGCGGACGCGGTCGCCCGGGTGACTGCTGTGGTGAGCGCGCCGGTGCTGATCGCCGCCGGTGCGGTGGTGATGCGCAGCGCCGGCGGCAGCTGGCGCGAAGTGCCGCTGGGTGCCGCGATTGGGGCAGCACTCGCCGGTGCCATCGCGCTTGCGGCTGCCTGGCTCGGGCCGCAGATGGCTGGGATCGCGGGTGGGGCGGTTGTGGTCGCGGTCGCCGCGCTGCTGGCCGGCAGAGCCGGTCTACCGCCCCGCAGCCTGTGGCCGTTCGCTGTGCTGGTCCTCGGCGTCGTGGTGTGGACCCGCCTGCCGATCGGCGCGCTGTGGACGCCCGCATTCGCCAGCGTCAGCGTGCAACCGCTGACCACGCCGGGGCCGATCCTGGCGCTGGTCGCGTGCCTGCTGCTCGCCCGCGCCCCCGATCAGGCGCTGGCGACCGTCCGCCGCGGGCTCGCCCGCGCGATCAAGCCGCTGGCGACCGTAGCGGTGGTGATCGTGCTCGGCCGGTTGGCGTTGAGCAGCGGGCTGCTGCAGCCGCTCGCGACTGCATTGGCGACCCTGCCGGCACCGGCGCTGGCGCCCGCGGGTGCCTTGATCGGTGCCGCAAGTGGGTGGCTGACCGGATCAGGGGTCGCGGGCAATGCGCTGTCCCAAGGCCTCGCGGTCGCCCTCGACCCCGTGCGCCCCCTGCTGCTGGTCGCATCCCACAATGCTGGCGCCGCCCATGGTGCGATGAGTGCGCTCGGCATCGCGGCGTTGATCAGCGCGCTCAGCCGCCTGAGCCCAGCCGAGAGTGCTGCGATCACGGCGACCGCGCTGCGCATTCTCATCCTGGTCACCGTGCCGGCACTGTGCCTCGGCGTCGTCATTGCCAGCGCGATTACGCGTTAAATGCGAAAACAAAACAGGAACACAAGTTGCTAAAAGCGGTGCTGTTCAGGCATAGACTGGTGGATGCGCCGCCTCCTCCTCGCCTGCCTGATCGCAGCGCTGCCCGTGCGCGCCGGCGAACGCCTGCCGGCCCTGATCGGCCCGGCCCGGGTGATTGATGGCGACACCATCGATGTCGCCGGCACGCGGATCCGCGTCGGCGGCATTGCCGCCCCAGAGATTGGTGCCCGCGCGCTCTCAGCCGCGGAACGCGCAGCCGGGCTCGCCGCCAAGCAGTGGCTGGAGGCGTATTTGGCGACCCGCTGGGTGCTGTGCCGAGACACCGGCGAGCGCTCCCGCGACCGCGTCGTGGCGCGCTGTGAGGTCGATGGCCAGGATCTTGGATGGCTGGTGGTGGCCGCCGGCCACGCGCTCGATTGCCCGCGCTGGTCCAGATACGCCTACCGGTCGGTGGAACACCCGGGCCTCGCCCAGATCTATCAGCGGCCAGACTATTGCGCGGTGCGGGTGCGGTCTTGAACCGCGCTCCAAGCAGCCGTTCCGGCCATGGTGGGCGCGACAGGGATTGAACCTGTGACCCTTCGCGTGTGAAGCGAATGCTCTCCCGCTGAGCTACGCGCCCGTCCTGACGGCGGAGGGAGGGGATACCGGACCTGGGCTCGACCTGTCAAGACCGCCCTTGCCATTTCGCACATTCGCCCCATTCTGGTTTCTATGCGCACCCTGCTTGCCGTTCTGGCCGCTGTCGCCCTCGCTGGTCCCGCCCATGCGGGTTCGGCGATTGCCCGTTACGACATCTATGTCGGCGGGCTGAAAGCCTTCGAGATCGAGGCTGGTTTGAGCCTCACGGAAGGCAGCTACGCCATGCAGATCGCCGGCCGCACCCAGGGCATGGCGGAGTGGCTGGTTGGGTTCCGATCGCGGGTGCAGACGAGCGGCGCCACCAGCCCAACCGGCTTGCAGCCGACGCGCTACCACAACGACGCGCTGCTGCGCGGCAAGCCGCGCGCAGTCACGCTCGATTTCCCGGCGGGTCAGCCGATGCGGGTGAGCGTGGTGCCGCCACCGGAGCAGGATGATCGCGATCCCGTCACCCCGGCGCAGCGCGCGACCGCGGTCGACCCGCTGACTGCCATGGTCACCGCCCTGCGCCATGTCGCAAGCCGCGGCTATTGCCAGCAGGACGTGCCGGTGTTCGACGGCCGACGCCGCTTCGATGCGGTGTTCCAGCAGGGCTTCACCACCACACTCGGCCCCACCCGCCTCGGCATGTTCGCGGGCGAGGCAACCCACTGCATCCTGGTCATGCGCCAAATCGCCGGCTACACGCGCCGCGCCCACGATTTCAATCGACCAGAGGACCGCGAACAGCCGATCGATATCTGGCTGGCACCGGTTGTCGCCGGTCTGCCGGCCATCCCCGTGCGCGTTGAAGTCGTGCTCAGCCTCGGCTCGATCGTCGCCCACCTAACCAAGGTCGACAGTGTGGCCAGCTTGCCACCGCTGCCAACAACGGCTTTGACGCGCTGATTATGACATTGACATGACAATTCCGCATATCGGAGTCTGGTGAGGTCGCATACCACTGCCGCACGGGAGGTGGCATAACAGCCAGATGACACAGACACTTCGCGCCCTGACGCTCAAATTGCTAACACTTGTCGGCATCTTGCTGGCAACGCTCGGACCCGCACGGGCCGAGACCTGGACTGTTGCCTTTGAAGAACTGTTGCCGCCCTACAGCTTCGCGATCGATGGCGAGATGACGGGTATCGACGTCTCGATCATCCGCACCGTGCTGGCGGAGGCTGGTGTCACCATGGAACCGCGCCCGACATCTTGGGCGCGCGTGGTTCACTTGGTCGAAACCAACGCGGTGGACGTCGGCTTTCAGTTCGTCGACACGCTGGACCGGCGGCAGCGCTTTCATTTGGTGGGGCCGATCCGCAAGGGTGTCACGGTCGTACTGGCGCGCCAGAATTCGATGCAGCCGATCACCAGCTTGGCCGACATTGGCGGCCTGCGGGTCGGCACAGTCGAAGGGTTTCGCTACACGCCGGAAGCCGACCGACTGGTCGCCGCCCGCCAGAACGATGTGCACAACAACCTAACCTTGGTGCGCCAGCTGTTGGCCGGCCGGGTCGACGCGGTGTTGGGCGATCGTCGCACGCTGTTGTTCTTGGCGCGCGCGCAAGAACGCTTGGACGAGGTCACCGTGAAGCTGGAGGTTGCAACCCTGCCGCGCTTCGTCGGCATCCCGTTCGAACGCCAGGACCGGATGCTACGGTTCTCCCAGGCGCTGGAACGCGTGCTGGCACGCGGCGATATCGAAGCCATCCTCGATGGCTGGGCGGATTTGCCGGGTCAGCTCGACAGCTTCAAGACCCGGCCGAGGTCCGCGCTGTCATCCACGATCGCGTCGACCGGCAATTCTTCCATCGGCACCCGGCAGTAGCCCCAGCGCACCAACACCGTGCGGCAGCCGGCCAAGCGTCCGGCCGCCGCATCATGTTCATTGTCCCCGACATAGACTGTATCAGCCGGGTCAACCCCCAGGCGCGCCAGTACCTCGTAGATGTGTTCTGGATCCGGCTTGCGGCGCTTGACCTCGTCGCTGCCAACGACAGCGCCGAACAGGCCCAACAGCTCCAACCGCCGCAAAATTGCCCGCGCCGGCCCGCCCGACTTGTTGGTGGCAACCCCAAGCGCCATGCCGCGTGCGGCCGCCGTGGCGAGCAGGGCCGGAATGCCGGGAAACGCGACCGTGGTCGCGTAGTCCGTCGCCTGATAATGCGTGAAGAACCGCGCGAGGTGCGGCGCCAACGCTGGCTCCTCAAGCGGTTCTCCGGTGCGCGCGAACGCATCCGCAATCAAGCGCTTGGCGCCATCGCCCACCATTTCGCGCAATGCGGTCAGCCCAAGCGGCGCGCGGCCGGCATCGGTCAGGGTAAGGTCGAGGGCTGTGCTCAAGTCGCCAGCGCTGTCGACCAGCGTTCCGTCGAGATCGAACACTACGGCAAGCGGTGCTGCGGTTGTCATGGGCTGGCTCTACGGCAGGGCGCTGGCTGGTGTCTAGAGTGCGCGCACCGACAATCCCATCGACACGCCCGGGCCTCGCCCGTAAAGTCCCGCTATGGTTGATGAACCGGACAGCTTCATCCTCGTCTACCTTCGGCGCTTGGACCAGCGTCTGGAGCGCATCGAGACCGTGCTCGGCGAACACGGCCGGCGCCTGACGCGGATCGAAGAAGGCTTGGCCAGGGTCCGGCGCAATATCGCGGACTGACCTCTCCCACCAGCCCTGCGTCCACGGCAGCGGAGCATGGCGTTGGCGGTGCTTGGCGCGCGGGCCCGTCGCGGCTATCTCCCGTAGGTCTCGACAAAGGACCCGGATCATGACGACGCGTTTCGATTTGTTGACCATTGGTGGTGGCTCCGGCGGCGTTGCGGGCTCGCGGCGGGCGGCGTCTTACGGGGCCAAGGTTGGCTTGATCGAAGGCGGGCGGATGGGTGGCACCTGCGTCCTGCGCGGCTGCGTGCCGAAAAAGCTGTTGGTCTACGGCGCCCGCTTCGCCGAAGCCTTCGAAGACGCCCGCGGCTATGGCTGGACCATCGAGGGTGCGTCCCACGATTGGGGCGCGATGATTGCCGCCAAGAACCAGGAACTCGACCGGTTGGAGGGGATCTACCGCAGCATGCTCGACCGTGCGGGTGTCACCACGATCACCGGCCACGCCCGGCTGATCGATGCGCACACGGTGGCGGTGGGTGACCAACGCGTGGCAGCGGAGCGGATCATGATCGCGACCGGCGGCTACCCGGTGCGCCCAGACATCCCGGGTGCGGAGCTCGGCATTTCATCCGACGAGGCCCTCGATCTCACGGTCCGGCCGGACCGGATCATGATCGTCGGTGGTGGCTACATCGGTGTTGAGTTCGCGGGCATCTTCTCCACCCTTGGATCAACTGTCACCCAGGTGCTGCGCCAGGATCTGCCCTTGCGCGGCTTCGATGAGGAACTGCGCGTAGCCCTGCATCAGGCGATGGTCGCACGCGGCGTTGGGTTCCGGGCACGCACGCTGCCGACCGCGATCACCAAAGCCGCCGATGGCCTGCACGTGGCACTGTCTGACGGCACCACGGTCGTCGTCGACCAGGTGCTGTGGGCAACCGGCCGCCGTCCAAACACCGCGAATTTGAATTTGGCCGCGGCTGGCGTCGCCGTCACCGCTGCGGGTGCGATTGCAGTGGATGCCTGGTCGCGCACCTCCGTGCCCTCGATCTATGCGGTGGGCGACGTGACCGACCGGGTCGCACTGACGCCGGTTGCGATTGCGGAAGCCCGCGCAGTCGCCGAAACCCTGTTCAACGCCAACGCCACGATGGTGCAGCACGACACCATCGCGACCGCCGTGTTCAGCCGCCCAGAACTCGGCACTGTTGGTCTCAGTGAAGAGGCCGCCCGTGCGCGTTACGGCGCGATCAAGGTGTTCGCAACCGGCTTTCGCCCGATGCAGTACGTGCTGGCCGGGCGCAATGAGCGCACGCTGATGAAGCTGATCGTTGATGCCGCGACCGACCGGGTGCTTGGTGCCCACATGCTCGGCCCCGATGCGGCTGAGATCATCCAGAGCCTGGCGGTTGCGGTCACGGCCGGCCTGACCAAGCGCCAGTTCGACCAGACCATGGCGCTGCACCCCTCGGCGGCGGAGGAGTTCGTGACCTTGCGCGATGCGCGTCCCTCACCGCAGTAGCATCCGCCCCAGCGCTTGCCGTATGGTGCCGGCCCAATCGCGAACACACGCTGGAAGAGGCTGATCATGCCCGGACGCTGGACACCCGATACCTGGAGGACCAAACCGATCCGCCAGGCGCCGGCCTACCCGGATCTGGCCAAGGTCGCCGCTGTCGAAGGCAAGCTGCGCAGCTTCCCGCCGCTGGTGTTTGCCGGCGAAGCGCGCAAGCTGAAAAGCCAGCTGGCCAAAGTCGCGGGCGGCAACGCCATCCTGCTGCAAGGTGGGGATTGCGCCGAGAGCTTTGCGGAGTTCCACCCCGACACCATCCGCGACACGTTCCGGGTGCTGCTGCAGATGGCAGTGGTGATGACCTTTGGCGCGGCACTGCCGGTCGTGAAAATCGGCCGGATCGCCGGCCAATTCGCCAAGCCGCGCTCGGACGAGACTGAGGTCCGCGATGGGGTTTCCCTGCCGTCTTACCGCGGTGACATCGTCAATGGCATCGACTTCACGCCCGAAGCGCGCATCCCCGATCCCGATCGCTGGTTGACGGCCTACAGCCAGTCAGCCGCGACCTTGAACCTGATCCGGGCGTTTGCGCGCGGCGGCTACGCCGATCTGCACCGGGTGCATCGCTGGACGCTTGGATTTGTGGACCGCTCGCCGGCGGGCGATCGATACCGTGCGGTGGCTGATCGGATCTCGGAATGCCTCGCGTTCATGGAAGCGTGCGGGCTGACCTCCGAGCTGCCGCAAATCAACGAGACGGATTTCTACACCTCCCACGAAGCCCTGCTGCTCGGCTTTGAAGAGGCGATGACCCGCGTCGATAGCACGTCGGGCGATTGGTACGACACCTCCGCCCACATGCTGTGGATCGGCGATCGCACCCGCCAGTACGATGGCGCCCACATCGAATTCCTGCGCGGGGTGAAGAACCCGATCGGCCTCAAATGCGGGCCGAGCCTGGAGACCGATGACCTGTTGCGTCTCATCGACCGGCTCAATCCGCTGAACGAACCCGGCCGCCTGACCCTGATCGCCCGCATGGGGGTCGACAAGATCGGCGCCGGTCTGCCGCCGCTCATCCGCGCGGTGGAGCGCGAAGGGCGCGCGGTTGTTTGGTCGTCCGATCCTATGCACGGCAACACCATCAAGTCCGCCACCGGCTTCAAAACCCGCCCGTTCGACCGGATCGCCGGCGAGCTCAAGCACTTCTTCGACATCCACCGCGCCGAAGGCACCTGGGCCGGCGGCGTGCACCTGGAGTTGACCGGCACCGACGTGACCGAGTGCTTAGGCGGTGCCCAAGCGATCGACGACGAAACCCTGCAGAGCCGCTACCACACCCACTGCGACCCGCGGCTGAATGGGGCCCAGGCGATCGAACTCGCCTTCCTGGTCGCCGATCACCTAAAAGCCGCCCGACGCGCAGACCAACAGGCGGCGGTGGCGGATTAACCCCCCACTTCCCACTAGCGCCGCCCACCCGGTTCGGATCATGGTTGCGCCTTGGAAACATGGCGCGGCTCAGCGCCGATCGAGGGGATAGACGTGCGACGGGAGGTTTTGGCTCGGTTGGCGAGTACGGGCAAAGCCTTGTCCGTGGCGATTGTGGCGTTGGATCGCGAGTCCGGCGCGCACATCGTCGATGTGAACCCTGCGTTCTCGCGCCTGACCGGGCATCCGCGCGATGTGGTGGTGGGCGCCGCCCTCGCCTCGCTCGACGGGCCGGAAATTGATGCGGCGACGTTTGCCGCCCGCGCACGCGCGATTGAGGCGGGCTCCGCGTGGCAAGAAGCGGTGCCGACGCGGCTCGCCAATGGCAGCATCCGCTACCTGATGTGGGCGTTCCTGCCGCTCGAAGACGCGGTGCTGGCGATCCTGCAACCGATGCCCGATGACACCGATGAAGTCCGTCAGGCCGAGCGCGACCCGACCGTTGGGCTGTTGAACCAAGTCGCCCTGACCCGGCGGCTGCAGCGCATGGTGGTCCAAGCTGAAGCCGGCGAAGCTGCCTATCCGGTCGTGCTCGCGATCCAGTTCGATCAGCTGGCGGCGCTGTCCGGCCTCGACGTCGCGGAAGGCTTGGGTCTCTTTATGGCCGAACACGGCAAGCGGCTGACCGCAGCGGTCGGCTTTGAGAGCCTGGCCTTCGTCGCGCCGGACCGGTTCCTCGCGGTTGCATCCGATATCGAACGGATCGGCCTTATTCGCGACAATCTGCAAGTGCCGGTCACCATCGGCGGCGTGCGCCACTACACCTCCGCGACCATCGGCATGGCGCTGTTCCCGATTGATGGTGGCTCAGCCGAAACCTTGGTGCGTTCGGCGGTGCTCGCCGCAACCGACAGCCAGCGCCGCGGCGCCAGTGGCCGGTTGGTGCCATTCCAGCAAGACACCGCCGATCGCTTTGCCCGTGCTGGCGCGCTGGAGCGCTCGCTCGGCCGGGTCGATGGTCGCCAACTGCTCACGCTCAGCTACCGGCCGTTGATCCGACTGGCCGATGGCAGTGTCGCTGGCGCGGCCGCGATTGCGGGCTGGCAGGACCCGACGATCGGCGCGGTCGCGATGGATGAATTGCTGCCCATCGCGGACAAGGCCGGCATGCTCGCCACGGTCGGCGCCTGGACGATCGAGGCGGCGGCGCGGGAATTCGCCGCGGCACCAGATGTCGAGGGCAAGCTCTTGTCAATCGCGGTTGGCGGCAAGCAGCTGGCAGAAGCTGCGCGCCCGCGCCTGCTGGCCGCGACGGCCGAGGCGACGATGCAGCACTCGGTCGGCCGCGGGCAGATGGTGTTCTCCCTGCCGGCGGCGATGTTGAGCCACCCGGATGTGTTGGCGACACTCTATTCGCTGCGCACGCTTGGTGCCGGCATCGCCGTCCACGGCCTCGGCGGTGTCGACACCGACTTTGCAGTGCTGGCCGAAGCTCCCGTCGATCACTTGATCCTCGCCCCCACCCTCGTGCACGCGCTGGCGGAGACCTGGCGGGCCGAAGCCGTCGCCCGCCACCTGATCGCGCTGGCCCGCGACCTCGACATCACCGTGCAGGCAAGCGGCATCGACACGGCCGATGAGCGCGACCGGTTGGTCGGGCTGGGTGTCGATCTCGGCACCGGGGCCCTGTTTGGCGCCGGTGGCACCGCCGCCGCCGTCCTAGCCGGGCGGCCCCGCCCCTAACAGTCATACGACTGTCATGGCTTCCGGGCATGGTCCCCGCACATCTTCTGGCCCGCATCGCGGAGGCATCATGCGCACCCTGTTCGCCGCTTCGGCTCTCGCTCTCGTGCTCGCGGCTCCGGCCGTGGCACAAATCCAGATCGAGCAGTTCACCTCGACCGACCAAGTGCTGTCACTCGGCAGCTTCGCCTTCCAAGGCGGCAAGACCTTGAACCTGACGGTCGGCATCGGCTCTGGCGGCTTTCGCCGGCCGAGTGATCCCGCGTTCCAGGCCTGGGTGGTTGGGGATCGCGGCCCGAACATCGCGTGCTCAGAAGCAGAAGAAATCGCCGGTGTGGCGCGCGCCACGATTTGTGCGGCTGCGCCGAATGGGCGGATCTATCCGACGCCGGACTACACGCCGTCGGCCTACGGCATTCGCATGCTGCCGGGCACCGGCCGCTTCGTCGTCACCGACGTGATCACCGTGAAGGACAAGGACGGCGTGCCGGTCGATGGCATGCTGAACCCGCTGACGGTCGCCTCGACCGAAACGCCGCTCGATGGCGCGGGCAAGCTGTTGCAGCAGAACCCGAATGCCGTGGACCTCGAGGGCATCGTGCGCCTGCGCAACGGTGAGTTCTGGTTCGGCGATGAAAACGGCCCGTCCTTGATCCACACCGACGCCGAGGGCCGGATCATCACCCGCTATGTGCCGGCCGGCACCGAGCAGGACTATGCGCGCGCCAACTATCGCACGGTCGGCTCGCTGCCGGCCCTGCTCGCCAAGCGCGCCACCAACCGCGGCCTCGAATCGCTGACCATCAGCCCGGATGAGCGGTTCTTGTGGACGATCATGCAAAACCCAGTCGCCAACCCCGATGCGGCTGCCTACCGCGACGCGTTGAACGCGCGCATCCTGCAGGTTGACCGCGCGACCGGCCAAGTGGTTGGCCAGTTCGTCTACCAGATGGAGCCGGTGACCGCCTACAAGTCGGACACCGCGACCACCAACAACACGGTGCGCATCTCCGAAATGCTGGCGCTGTCTGCCACCCGCTTCATCGTGCTGGAACGCACCGAGCGGACGACCAAGCTCTACGAGATCGATGTCTCGCAGGCGACCAATATCCTTGGCACGCGCTGGGACGACCCGGCGACCCGGCCGACCTTGGAGCAATCGAACAATTTGGCTGGCACTGGCATCACGCCGACACCAAAAGTCCTGCGCCTCGACACCGCCGATCACCCGTCCTTGCCGGTCAAAATTGAAGGCCTCGCGATGATGGGCGATGGCCGGATCATGCTGATCAACGACGATGACTTTGGCATCACCGGTGGGCGCACGATTGTCTCGCTCATCTCCGGCACGGGTATTCGCCTCGACTAACCGCGGTCGCGGACCCCGCTGCACTGTTTTAAGCGGCAGCGGGGTCCGCGCAGTGCGCTGGCTCACCAGATGGCATGAACGCAATACGGTCCTGGATACGCCTAGTCGTAAAAGACTAGGTGCATTTGTATTTTGACATCTTCGGGGATTCGCAGGACTCTGGGCGCCTATCGGTAGATTGGTTCTGGACGTTTCCTTGTCGATGACACTCACCCCTCTGCGCGCGGTTCTATTGTTTTTGGTCCTCACGGTCGCGTTGACGGTGCCCCTGGTAAAAATAGATGCATTTGAGAAGATATACGAACTTTCGCGCGTGTATGAGCAGTGGGAGCTGGATGAGATCATCCTTGCCGTATTCGCGTCGCTGATTGCCGGCACGATCACCTTCGCGCTTTACACCCGCACCCAGGCGGAATCGCTGTTTCGGGCCGCGATGCGCATCGACGCGGCCGAAGGCTCGACCCGGCGCATGGCGGCAACACGGGCTGCCTTTGTCGGCGCCCTGGCGCACGAGATCGCGACTCCCTTGAACGGCATCGCCGCCCTGGTGCCGACTACCCAGAGCGACCCGATGACCACCAAGCTGCTGGGCGACAGTGTGGGCGAGCTGGTGCTGCTATCGCGCGATCTCGCCAACCTGTCCGACATGATGCTGGGCAGTGGCGGCGAGGTGGCGCTGGAGGGCGCTGACCTGCAGGCCAGTGTGACGGGCCTAGAGTTGCCCGATGGCCGCGGCGTCGACATCAGCTTCGACTTGCCGCCCCGCCAGTTCCGTCTCGCGCGCGGCTTGCGGCTCGACCATGTGCTGACCGTGCTGGTGACCGCGATGGCGCGCGCAGCCCCCCTCGGGCGCTGCTCAGTCGCGGTGTCGATGGCGGGCAGTGATCTGATCGTCGAAGCCGTGGAGCCCGAGTTTCCAGGCGATTTTGGCCGGTTGATCGCGCTGATCGGCGGCGCGCGTCGGCTCGATGCGACCTACGACGTCGGGGTGGATGGGCTTGGCCTGCGCCTCAGCATCATCGCCAGCGCCATCGAAACCGAGGGCGGCACCCTCACCGTGGAGCGGGCGCGGCCCGATGGTTTGGTGGTGATCGCGCGCTTGCCGGTGGTTGCCTAGCCAGCAGCGGTTCTTGGTTAACGACTCGCGGCAACGGCCCGTGTATGATCAGCGCCGTGACCGAGGTGGTGGCGCGATGACGGCTGACAGTTTGACCTCTGGTGAACCGATGATGCGACGCGGATCTGCGGCCGGTGGCAGCAGCCGCTGGTTGATGATCGCCTGGGCGCTGGTCGCCTCGATCGTTGTGGTGGTGGTCAGTTGGCTCGCCATCAACGCAGACAAGACCAGCCGCGAATGGCCCGTGCGCGTGCCGCTGGTGGTGATCTCGCTGCTGTCGGGCGACCGGCCGGCAGCCCCTGCCGCACCGACCGCCCCTGAAGCCGCACCAGCCCCGATGGCCGCCGTGGAGCCGCCGGCCCCGCAGACAGTGCTGCGCCGCGCACTGGTGCCTGCCCCGATCCTCTCGATGGTTGAGGCCGGCCCGCATGGGCCGCTGCCGAAGCTGGGTCCGCTCGGCCAGCGGCCGATGCAGGTCTACGCCCACCCATTCGAGGTGCTGGCGGACCGGCCGATGGTGGCCGTACTGCTGACCGGCCTTGGCCTGGAAGCAAGCGAGATCGGCACCGCGCTGGATCGTCTGCCGCCCGAAATCAGCCTGGCGTTTTCGCCCTACACGCCGCGCCTGCCCGAATGGGTCGCCAATGTGCGCGAACGAGGGCACGAAGTGCTCTTGTCGCTGCCGCTCGAGCCGCTCGATTTCCCGCGGGTGGATCCCGGCCCGTTCACCCTGCTGAGCAGCCTGCCGGCCGCCGAAAACCAAGATCGCTTGTCCTGGGTGCTCAGCCGGGCACCCGGTATCGTTGGCGTGATCGCCGAAGAGGGCGGGCGGTTTGCGACCTCTGCCCGCGCCGTGTTGCCGGTGATTGAAACCCTGCATCGCCGCGGCTTGATGGTGGTCGACCCGCGCACCGTCTCCGGCTCGCTAACCGGGCGGGTCGCGCGCGATCTTGGTGTTGCCCGCGCGCTTGGCACGGCGGTGCTGATCAACGAACTCAACCCCCGCACCGTCGATCAGCGGCTGTTCGAAGCCGAAGCCATTGCCCGCGGTGGCGGCGCCGCCCTGGTGGTGCTGACCCCAACCCCGGCAGCGCTGGACCGCCTGCAGCGTTGGGTCGGCCTGTTGCCCTCGCGCGGCGTGGTGTTGGCGCCGGTGACGGCGATCGCCAACCGTCAGCCGGAACCGTGAGCAAGCCCCCCAAGGGTTATCGTGCTGGTGCCGGCGCGATGGTGCTGAACGCCGAAGGCTTGGTATTTGTCGCCGAACGCCTGGATACGCCCGGTGCCTGGCAAATGCCGCAAGGCGGGCTCGATGGCGACGAGGACCCCCGCGCCGGCGCATTGCGGGAATTGGTTGAAGAAACCGGCATTCGCACGGTCAAGATCCTGGCCCAGACCAAGGACTGGCTCCACTATGACTTCCCAGCCGATTTCGTCAGTTCGCGCTGGCGCAAGCCCTACCGCGGCCAGGCCCAGCACTGGCTGCTGCTGCGCTTCACAGGATCTGAGCGCGAGATCAACGTGGCGCAGGATGATCCAGAATTCAGCGCCTGGCGCTGGGTCGCAGCGGACACGCTGCCTGGCCTCACCATCCACTGGAAGCGCCCGCTCTACCAAGCGCTGCTCGATGAATTCGGCCCGCTGATCGGGCCTGGCTGAGGCAGACGGTGGCACCAGTTGGCGTGACCACAGCGGGCATGATCCGTGGTTTTCGGGCCGGTGCCGTGCTGGTACTGCCGGTCGCGGCCTATGGCGTGGCGTTCGGCGTGCTCGCAGCCCAAGCGAGCCTGGCGATCGCGCAGGCGCTGGCCATGAGCGTGTTCATCTATTCAGGCTCCGCCCAACTCGCCGTCGTCAACGCGCTCTCGACCGGGGAGACCGGCCTCGGTGCCGTGGTCGCGACCGTGCTGCTGCTGAACGCGCGCTACCTGTTGTTTGGTGCCGCACTGCGCCCCTGGCTCGGCCAGGCACCCGCACTGCCGACCTATGCTGGCCTGTTCTTCATGGGCGACGGCAATTGGATGCTCTCCATGAAGGCCCATGCCGAGGGCGAGCAGGATGGCGGCTTTCTGTTGGGCTCCGGGGTCGCGATGTTTGCCCCCTGGATCGGCGGCACGGTGGTCGGCTATTACGCCGGCGCGCTGATCCCGAACCCGGCCGCCCTCGGCCTTGATTTTCTGCTGATCGCCTTCGCCGCGGCGATGGCGGCGGGCATGGTGAAGACGCGCGGTGACCTGGTGCCAGTCGCCATCGCAGCCGCCGTGTCGATCGGTGCCGCCAGCGTCACCAGCGGCGGCTGGCCGGTGGTGGCAGCCGGCTTAGCCGGCCTGCTCTATGCAGCACTCAAGCGATGAGTGACCTCACGGTCCTCTTGGTCGCGACCGCGATCGCCGCCTTCCTGTGTCGGGCCGGCGGCTTCTGGTTCATGCGCTTCGTGCCCCTGACCCCGCGCGTCGAGCGCGCACTGAGGGCGACCCCGCTCGCCGTAATGGTTGGCATCGCCGCCCCTGCCGTCGTGCGCGGCGGCCTCGCCGAAGCCGCTGGCCTGGCGGCGGCCGTGGTCACCATGCGCCTCACCGGTAACGACCTGGTGGCTGCAGCTGTGGGCGTGGCGGCGGTGGCGCTGCTGCGCTGAGGCGTTCCTAAAGCACGCCCCGGAAGAAGGTGATCACATCGCGTTCCACTGCTCGGTGGGTGGCGGCGCGGTCGACGCCGGGCGGGTCGGCGCAGATGAAGGCGGCAGCTGGGATGCTGACGCCCGGTCGGCATTCCGGCACGTAGGTGAAGTGGCCAACCGCGCGCACGATCTCGCGCGCCCCGGGGATCGCGCGCGCGAAGGCGCTTGAGTTGATCGGGGCCGCGAGGATCGTGTCCATACTGGCGGTGTCGACCAGGAAGGGCACGCGGATCCGGGCGAGGGACTCGGACGAGAAGCCGCCGGCTGGGCCAGATGCCATGATGTAGAACGCCTTGAAGCGCGGATCACGGAAGCTTTGCCCCATGCCTTCGCGGGAGATCGTGGGGTCCTCAGTTTCAGCAAAGCCCCCGCAGTACTGGTCTTTCGGCGCTTGCGTGGCACACACCGCCGCTTGTGCCGCCGCGGTCCACTCTCCGCCGGCCAGGCTGACACCGGCGAAGCCGCCAAACGAATGGCCGAGGAAGCCGATGCGCTGATCATCAATCACGCCCTGCCATTGGGGCAGCGCCAGCAGCTGGTCGACTGCCACCGTGACATCGCGCGCGCGCTCCCACAGCCGGGCGCGACCCACGACCGTGGTGTCGTTGTTCATCGTGCCCGGATGGGAGACGGACAGCACGACATAGCCCGCGAGCGCCAAGCTGCGCGCCACTGCACCTTGGCTGTAGCGCGTGCCCCAATTGCCGTGGGAGATCACGATCAACGGCAGCGTGCCGAGGTCTGGTGCTGGAGCAGCACCCCGCGCAATCGAGATCGGCAGAAACGCTGGCAGCACAGCGAAATCCGCAGCTTGCGCCCCAGGGGCGGCCCGGTACCAGAGCTCGCTGGTGATCGCGCGCGATCGGGCGGGGTCTTTGAACTCCAAGGTCGTAGTGCCGACCACGGACGGGGTTTGTGCGGCGGCCGCAGTGGCGAACAGCAGAACACCGGCCGTGAACATCGTGCGGGCGAACGTAGACACAGGGGCCTCCAAAGATTGAAATCACAGAGCTGCAGGCTAGGTCGCCACCCGGCGGTCGAGAACGCACCGCCACCTTGAAAGCCTCTAAACTTCAGGTTCATAATCAAGTGCTTGAACCCGTGAGGGAGCGACGGTGATCACGCCCATCACCCATCTGCCGCAATTCCTGCGCGCCGCCGCGCTTGGCAATTTCTCCGCTGTCGCCCGCGAGTTTGGGGTGAGCCCGGTCGCCGTCAGCAAGAACATGGCGCGCTTGGAAGCAGCGCTTGGCGTGCGGCTGTTCAACCGCTCAACCCGGGCTGTGTCATTGACCCCCGAAGGCAGCAGCCTGTTCGAGCGTTGCCTGGAGCCCATGCGCGCGATCGACGATGCCGCGCGCGAGGCGACGGCCGATGCCGGGACGGCTGCCGGCCGGGTGCGCATCACCTGCGTGAAGCCGTTCGGCAAGGGCTACGTGATCCCGTTGCTGCAGGGGTTTTCGGAGATCTACCCGGAGGTGCGCGTCGAGTTCGCGTTGGACGACACGATCGTCGACATGGTCGCCGGCGGCTACGACATCGGCATTCGCGCCGGCTCCCAGCCGGGACCCGAAGGGATCGCCCGCGAGATCTGCGCCCTACCCTTCGTGCTGTGTGCTGCCCCCAGCTACCTCGCGCGGCGCGGAGTACCGACACGCCTGGACGACCTCGCCCAGCACAGCTGCCTGCGCTTTGGCTGGCCGGCAGATAACAGCACAGCCGCGGCGGGGTTCACCATCCGCACCGGCAGTGCGGCCGCGCCCAAGCCGGTTGCCGTCAGCGGCACTTTTGCAGCGACGGACTATATGGCGCTGGAGAGTGCTGCGCTCAGCGGCCTTGGCCTGGTGCAAGCCCCGTTGCCGATGGTGCTGCCGCACTTTCGCAGCCGCGCGCTGATCCCCGTATTACCGGACGCGCTGTTCAGCGGGCCGCGGCTGCATCTGCACTACCGCAGCCGCAAGAACCAGCCACTGAGGGTGAAGCTGATGATCGACTATCTGTTGGCCGAACTGCGCCGCCACCCGGATCTCGCAGCCGATCCAGTGGATCTGTGCACGCCGTTCTGGGCCACTCAGCCAAACAGCGCGTCGATGTCCGACTGATTGACACCTTTGTTGGCGAGCTGCGGGCCGTTCAGCAAGGCAGCATCGCCATCGGCACTGGCGGGCAACGGCACGTCAGCGAAACTGTCTTCGCCGATCTGTTCGATCATTGCCTCGATGCGCTGTTCCACGAAGCTCAAGGTGGTGACGACCTTGTTGACCCGCTGGCCGGTAATGTCCTGAAAGCTGCACTGGGTGAACAGGTCTGCGACCAGATTGTCGAGCTTGTCACTGAGCGGCGCCACCTCAGCAAGGCCGAGGGCCTGCAACTCTGCCGTGACATTGCCGATCTCTTCGGCGGTCGCGAGGATGCTGTTGGTTGCCCCTTCCGTCGCCTTCACAATGGCGTCAAGCTCTTGCGAGGCCGCACTCAGCCGGTCTTCCGTCGCGTTCGGATGGCGCACCAGCGCCACTTCCGACTGCAGGGAGCGGATCAGACCCTTCAGCTCGCCCAATTCGCGCGCAACTTCGCTCAGACTAGCCTCAGCCATTGCATCCTCCTTGGGCCGGAGCATGGCGTCGCCTCTCGGTGGAGGCAACCCCCGAATTCAGCGCTGTGCCAACGTCCGCCACGTAATAAAACTGCCATTCAAAGCGTAGGGCAGTCGATACCCGAAAACCCACCAGATACCAAACATCACTATCACAGTGGGCGCTGTTGAAGTCTTAGAAGAACGTCTCCACCAGGTCGATGGTGCTACGCACATTGACCGAATCGCGATGCAGGCTTAGCCATTTGTCTGCGGCATCCCGACCAATCTTCTTTAAGTACAGCAAGAATTCGATATCGGCGTTGAGCTTGGTCGACGCGCCGAGGTCGACCATCTCGTGCTGCGCCTCAACGATATGGATGTTGAGTTTCTTGTATTGCTCACCGGAAAGCTGACCCATGTCGATCAGTTTGGTGACGAAATGCACCGCCCGCATTTCGCGCATCAGGGAGGAATTGAAGCTGATTTCGTTCACCCGCTCCATGATCTCGCGCGCCGAGGTCGGCAGTTTGTCGCGCCGGAGCGGGTTGATCTGGACGATCATGATGTCTTTCGACGGGCTGGCGTAGATCAGCGGAAACAGGGCTGGATTGCCCATGTAGCCGCCATCCCAGTAGTGTTCGCCCTTCACTTCGATCGCGTGAAACAAGAACGGCAAGCACGCCGACGCAAGCAGCGCGTCCGTGCACAGCTCATCCTTGGCAAACACCTTCACCTTACCCGTGCGAACATTGGTGGCAGAGATGTAGAGCGGGATCGCCTCTGGCCGGCGCAGCAGATCAAAGTCGATCTCATGATCCAACACGGGGCGCAGGGGATTGTCGCCCCTCGGGTTCAGTTCATAGGGGCTGAACAGGCGTGTCATCATGTCGAAAAAGAAGTAGCCGGGTGAATAATCCATCCGGTAGGGGTGGATCATTTGATCCAACCACGATGGCTTCATCGGCGAATTCTTGCCAGCCTCTGCGATGCTGTTCCAGAACCGGTCGAGTGCTTCGCGCGCCCCCTGCCGGCCGCCCCGCACCCAACCGCAGGCGAGCACGGCGGCATTCATCGCACCTGCCGAGGTGCCGGAGATGCCATCGAACTCCAGCCACTCTTCCTCGAGCAGCCGGTCCATCACGCCCCAGGTGAAGGCGCCGTGCGAGCCGCCGCCTTGGAACGCCAAGTTGATCCGCTTGATCGCCACTTGGTTGGTGTTCGCCGCTTGCTTTACCGTCCGTCGATCCGCTGCCATACCTACACTCCTCGCGCCGCACCCTGACAGAGCGAGCGGCAAGCGTCGAGTGTGATGGCCATCACACACAGCAAACCCGCCGATCCGGGATCGGCGGGTGCAGCAGGCGCAAACCTGAAACGGGTGTTA
>JAAFHH010000069.1 GCA_013297545.1 Alphaproteobacteria bacterium | reverse complement strand
ATCGCGACTGTCTCGCCGCGGTTGATCGTGAAGGAGACACCGCGCACGGCGGCCACTCCTTCTGCCGTGCCGGGAACTGAAAAGCGAACCTGCAGGTTCTGGACTGTGATGATCGCGCTCATGCCGCCGCCTTGCGCGGATCAAACGCGTCGCGCACGGCTTCGCCGATGAAGATCAGCAGGCTCAGCATCAAGGCCAGGGTGAAGAAGGCTGTCAGCCCCAGCCACGGTGCTTGCAGGTTGTTCTTGCCCTGGTTCAGCATCTCGCCCAGCGAGGCAGAGCCCGGCGGTAAGCCGAAGCCAAGGAAATCCAAGGATGTCAGCGTGGTGATCGCGGCGTTCAGCACGAACGGCAGCATGGTCAAGGTCGCCACCATCGCGTTCGGCAGCACGTGGCGGTAGATGATCGCGGCATTGCCGACGCCGAGTGCCTTGGCGGCGCGCACATAGTCGAAGTTGCGCGCGCGCAGGAATTCCGCGCGCACCACGCCAACCAGCGCCATCCAGGAAAACAGCAGCATCAGGCCCAAAAGCCACCAGAACGTCGGCTCCACAATCGACGCCAAAATGATCAGCATGTAGAGCACCGGCAACCCGCCCCAGATTTCCAAGAAGCGCTGGAACAATAAGTCGGTCAGACCACCGAAGTAGCCCTGGATCGCCCCCGCGGTGACGCCAAACACGGTCGACAGGATGGTCAAGATCAAGCCGAACAGCACGGACACGCGAAAGCCATAGATCAGGCGTGCGGCGACATCGCGGCCATTCGCATCGGTGCCGAGGATGTGCTCACCGCCCGGCGGTGCTGGGGCCGGGACCGCCAGGTTGCGGTTGACGGTTGAGTAGCTGAACCGGATCGGCGGCCAGACAGCCCAGCCGTGCTTGGCGATTTCGTCTGCGATGAACGGGTCGCGAAAGTCGGTCAGGGTGGGCAGGTCGCCGCCAAAATCCGTCTCTGGGTAGTCGAACAGCACCGGCACGGAGATCGCGCCGTTGTAGGAGACGAGCAGGGGTCGTTCATTGGCGATCAACTCCGCACCCAGGCTCAGCACGAACAACGCGAGGAAAATCCACAAGGACCAAAACCCACGGCGATTGGCGCGGAAATTGGCGAGCCGGCGTTGATTGAGCGGGCTGAGGTCCATCAACCCTCCCGCCGGTCAAAGTCAATGCGCGGATCAATCGCGACGTACATCAAGTCGCCGATCAGGTTCATCACCAAACCGATCAGGGTGAAGAAGTAGAGCGTGCCGAACATCACGGGATAGTCCCGGTTGAGTGCCGCTTCGAAGCCGAGGAGGCCAAGGCCATCCAGGCTGAAGATCACCTCGATCAGCATCGATCCGGTGAACAGAATGCCGATGAACGCGGCCGGAAAGCCCGCCACCACCAACAGCATGGCGTTGCGGAACACGTGGCGGTAAAGCACCCGGCGCTGCGAATTGCCCTTGGCGCGCGCGGTGACGACATAGAGCTTGGAGATCTCATCCAAGAACGAATTCTTGGTCAGCATGGTCAGGCCCGCGAACCCGCCGATCACGAGCGCCGTCAGCGGCAGCACCAGGTGCCAGAAGTAATCCGCGGCCTTTTGCGGCCAGCTCATCTCGTCCCAGGTGTCTGAGGTCAGACCCCGTAGCGGAAACCAGTCGAGGTAAGACCCGCCCGCGAACACCACAATCAAGAACATCGCGAACAGGAAGCCCGGGATTGCATAGCCTACAATGACGACCGCCGAGGTCCAGACATCGAAGCTGCTACCGTCGCGCACGGCCTTGGATATCCCGAGCGGGATCGAGATCGCATAGATCAGCAGGGTCGACCACAGCCCGAGCGAGATCGACACCGGTAGCTTTGAGAGCACCAGATCGACCACCCGCTGGTCGCGGAAGAACGAATTGCCGAAGTCGAAGACGAGGTAGTTGCCGATCATTTGCACGAAGCGCTCAACCGGCGGCTTGTCGAAGCCATAGAGCTTTTTGATGTCTTCGATCAGCTGCGGGTCGAGGCCGCGGCCCGCACGTCCCTGGCCGCCGGTCTGCACCTCTGCCCCCATCTCACCGCCGAAGCGGGCGGTGGCATCCACACCCCGGCCGCGCAGTTCGGCGAGCGTGCGCTCAACTGGGCCGCCGGGTGCGGCTTGGACAACAACGAAGTTGATCACCATGATGCCGAACAGCACCGGCACCATCAGCAGCAAGCGGCGGATGATGTAGCTGGTCACCGGGCCGGCTGCGCCCGGCGCCCGGGCAGGCTCGCCCGTTTGGTTTCATCAACCCACCAGCTATCGAAATCAAAGCCGAAGCGCGGTGCCGCTTCCGGCCGGCCGAACATGTTCCAATGCACCAACCAGAACACCGTGTCGTGCCACTGCGGGACGACATAGTCGCCGGCAAGCAGCACGCGGTCCAACACCTTGGCGTAGAGCTCGAGGGTCTCGCGGTCCTTGGCGTTGATCAGCCGCTCGACAATTTCGTCGACCACCGGATCTTTGATGCCGATCGAATTGCGGCTGCCCGGCTGGTCGGCGGCGGCACTGCTGAACATGTCGCGCTGCTCGTTGCCGGGGGAGTCTGATTGCGGGAACAACTCCGGTGTGATGTCGAAGTCGAAGGCATCCGTGCGGGCTTGGTATTGGGCCGGGTCGACCGCGCGGATGCGGGCATCGATGCCGATCCGCTTCATGTCCTCCACCCAGGGCAAGGTGTGCGGTTCGAACAGCGGGCCGTTCAGCAAGATTTCAAAGCGCATCTGCTCGCCCGCTCGGTTGACCAGGCGGTTGGCGCGGCCATCGAGCGTCCAGCCGGCCTCTTGCAACAGCCGCAGCGCCTCGCGCCGGTTGCTGCGGCGCTGGGCCTCATCGCCATTGACCGGCGGGCGCGGTGGGGCTTGGAACACCGCGTCTGGTACGCGACCGCGCAACGGCTCCAAGATCGCGAGCTCGGCTGGCGAGGGGGCGTCGCGGGCCGCCATCTCCGGGCTGTTGGTGAAGTAGGAGTAGGATCGCTTACGCAGGCCAAACATCACCGTGCGGTTGACCAGCTCGAAATCATAGAGCAGGCCAATCGCGCGCCGCACCCGCTGGTCTTGAAACATCGGCCGGCGGAGATTGAAGGCATAGGCCTGCATGCCCATGGTCAGGCGGTGACCGACCTCCGTCTTCAGCAAGTGCCCGTCGCGCACGGACGGCACATCGTAGGCCGTTGACCACAGGCGCGCGGCATTCTCTTGCCGCCAGTCGAACTCGCCAGCCTTCAGCGCTTCGACCAGCACATTCTGGTCCCGGTAATAGTCGACCCGCAGGGTTGCGAAGTTATTCCGCCCGCGGTTGACCGGGATGTCGCGGCCCCAATAGTCCGGATCAAGGCGCAGCGTGATCGACCGGCCAGGCTCCACCCGGTCGACCCGGTAGGGGCCGGACCCGAGCGGCGGGGTCAGGGTCGTACGATCAAACTCCACCCCATCGTACGCGTGCTTCGGCAGGATCGGGATCTGGCCGATGATCAGCGGCAGTTCGCGGTTTTCACCATTGCGGAAGCGGAACACCACGCGGCGCGGGCTTTCCGCCACCACCTCGGTCACATCGGCGTAGTAGCTGCGATAGATCGGCCGGCCTTTTTCCCGCAGCGTGTTGAACGTCCACACCACATCCTCTGCAGTCACCGGCTTGCCATCGTGGAAGCGGGCCTGCGCGCGCAGGGTGAATGCGATCGAGGTGCGGTCGGGGGCCAGTTCCATCGTCTCGGCCAGCAGGCCATAGACCGTGAACGGCTCGTCGCCCGCCGAGTAGACCAGCGTATCGTAGACTTTCGAAACACTCGCCGCCGGAACGCCGCGCAGAATGAACGGGTTCAGGCTGTCAAACGTGCCGATCGTGCCAAGCCGCACGTCACCGCCCTTCGGCGCGTTTGGGTTGGCATAGTCGAGGTGGGTGAAGGTCGCGGGGTGCTTTGGTGCGCCGTGGAGCGCAAGCCCGTGGACCGCTTGGGCGAGTGCGGGCGCGCTTACCAGCAGCGCCAATCCAACCACCCATGCCCGCATCACCCGCCTCCGATCCTTGAGCTGACCCCGATCATATCGCCATCGGTGATGGCCGAAGCAAGGCGATCAGTGCAGGCGCCCGGCTCCCACGCCCGCGGTGATGTCTTCAAACACCCGCTCGCCCTTGACCCAGCGTTCGAACGCGTCGGCCTGCGACAACAAGCGCAGCGAGGCCGGGCGCAGATAGACCTGCCGGCCATCGATACCAAGGCCTTCCAGGCCCTGGCGCAAGCCGTCCTGGATCGCGGCACCAATCACCACCCGGTGCGGTTCGGCGAGCTTGCGCGCGGCCTCATCACCATTCGGGTCGATGAAGTTGCCAGCGTTGCACTCGGCCGCGTCGAAGGCGTTGAACACCCGACAGACCACCGGGCGCGCGGTGTAGACCGTGCACGCGCGGTTCGCGAGCCAGGTGCAGCCCGGCGCGTCGCTTTCCTTGCCGCCGGGCAGGATGCGGTCGCGCAGATCCAAGAGTTCCGTTTCGGAGAAGGTTTTCTGTGCGTGCATGACGATGCGCACCACACTCGGCACGTCGGTTGCCACCTTGGTCAGCCGGCAGCAGGCATCGCAGGCGCGCGCACAGGCGATCGGCCGCTCCGGCGGGTGCAGGCGGGCCAGTTCGGACATCATCAATTCAGTGATTTCAATGGTTCTGGTGGCCAGGCCAACCGCCGCCTCGACCGTGCGTTCCCGCCCGAGCGTGTTCTGCACCAGCACCTTCACAGCGCTGAGGGCGCCGTGCATCAAATCCTCATACGGGGTGGCCATCGGCTGCTCCAAAGATCGTTGCGGCAAAGCGTGACAGTGCCGGCGCCCTCAGTCGAGTAGGTAAACGAGCCACAGCGAAATGCCCGGAAACGCTGTCAACAGCGCGATGCGCACGATATCCGATGCCAAGAACGGCAGCACGCCGCGAAATGTCTCAGCCATCGGCACAGTTTTCGCCATACCATTGATAACATAGACATTTAGGCCGACGGGCGGGGTAATCAGCCCGACCTCGACCGTCATCAGCACGATGATGCCGAACCAGATCGCCACCGCATCCGGCGGCATCCCGAAGTCGAGCGCCATGATGGTCGGGAAGAACACCGGGATGGTCAGCAGGATCATGCTGAGGCTGTCCATCAGGCAGCCGAGGATGAAATAGAGAATCAGGATGGCGACGATCACCGTCAGCGGTGCGATGCCAGTGCCTGCTATCCATTCCGCCGCGATCGAGGGCAGGCGCGTGAAGGCGAGGAAGGAATTGAACAGATCCGCGCCCAGCAAGATCAGGAAGATCATCGCTGTCGTCTCAGCCGTGCCGAGCAGACTGTCCTTCACCCCGTCCCAGTCCAGCATGCCGCGCGTAACCCCCAGAAGGGCGGTTGCGACTGCGCCAACCGCCGCCGCCTCGGTTGGTGTGAAGATGCCGCCATAGATGCCGCCGATCACGACGACAAAGATCACCAGCACCGGCCAGATATCGACCAATGCCTGCCAGCGTTCGTTCCAGGGAATGCGCTCGGCCGCCGGCCCGTGATCGGGGTGCAGGCGCACGTAGAACGCGATCGCCAGCATGTAGCCGAAGGTGGCGATGAGCCCTGGGATGATGGCGGCGATGAACAGGGTGCCGATGTTCTGTTCGGTCAAAATCCCGTAGACCGCGAGCACGATCGACGGCGGGATCAGGATGCCAAGCGTGCCGCCGGCGGCCAGCACACCAGTCGACAAGCGGTCATGATAGCCCGCCCGGCGCATTTCCGGCAGGGCGACCTGGCACATGGTGGCGGCGGTTGCGAGCGAGGATCCGCAGATCGCCCCGAACCCGGCGCACGCCCCAATCGACGCCATCGCCAGCCCACCCTTGCGGTGGCCAAGGAACACGCCAGCGGCGCGAAACAGCGCCTGGCTCACCCCGGCCTTGCCAGCAAAGAACCCCATCGCCAAGAACAGCGGAATGACCGAGAGGTCATAAGACGCATACTTCGAAAACGCCGCGTTCTTGAGATACCCGATTAGGGGCGTCCAGCCCGCCACCATCAGATAGCCAACCGCACCGCAGGTCAGCATAGCAACCGCGATCGGCACCCGGATTGCAAGCAAGCCCAGCATGACGAAGAACATGCCGATCCCAAGTTCAACCCCACTCATGAGCGCGCCTCGCTGACCGACACCCAGGTGCGGTAGACGGTGGTGGCGAGCAACAGCGCCAAGATCGGCAGGATCGCCGCGTAGATCGGCCAGACTGGCAGTGCCAGCCGCATGGTGGTTTCCTCAAAGTCAAACTTATCGAGCGCGCTGTCGTACATCCGCCAGAGTAGGAGGGCTACGAACGCGCTGTAGAGCAGGCTGCCGAAGGCATCGAGGCCAGCATTCAGGCGCTTTGGCGCCTTCAGCGTGAAGATGTCGACCAGCACATTGCCGCGCCGCATCTGACACCAGGGCAAGAAGGCAAACACCGCGAGCGCGCAGCCGAGCTGAACCAGTTCAAAATCCCCCGGCACCGGCCGGCTGGTGAGGTAGCGCAACGCCACACTCACCACTGTCAGGGCCGAGATCGCGACCAGCACGAGCCCACCAAACAACGCGCACCAGCGTGACAACAGGGCAAGGGCGCGGCCAACCGGCCCGTTAGCCGCGATGTCTTGACCAACTGCTTCAGCCATTACGCGGGCCGGCTGTGCTTTTGGATCAGGCTTTGCGCTTCGGCCAGCAGCTGATCACCATTGTGGCCACGCCCGCGCACGTCTGCCAGCCATTGGCGGGACACCGACGCGGTGCGGTCGCGCCAGCGGGCAACTTCAGCTGTGCTCAAGCTCTGGATCGTATTGTTGCGCGCCCGCGCTGACGCCAAGCCATTGGCCGCAGCGGCATCCCACGCCATGCCGGCGCGCCGCGACCAGGCCATCCCGGAATGCTGGTCGAGCACGCGCTTCAACTCGGCGGGCAGATCGGTGTAGCGGCGCCGGTTCATCGCCAGCACGAAGGTGGCGGTGTAAAGCGACGGCACACCGGGCACCGCGGTGTGGAACTTGGTCAGTTCCTGGATGCGCAGGCTCGGCACCACTTCCCACGGCACCACCAGGCCATCGACCGTGCCGCGCTGCAGCGCTTCGGGCGCTTGCGGCAGCGGCATGCCGACGGTGGAGGCGCCCAAGGCTTCCAGCGCGCGGCCGGTCTGCCGGGTTGGGAAGCGCAGTTTCAGGCCCTGAAGATCTTCCAGGCGGGTCACCGGGCGGTTGACCGTGTGGATCAAACCCGGATCGTGCGCCCACCAGCCGATCACATGGGTATCGCGGAATTCCTGGCGCAGGTGCTTCTCGCCGAATTCCGCCATGGCAAGCGAATTGGTGGTGGCAGACCCTGCCATGAACGGCAGTTCAAACACCTCGACCACGGGGAAGCGGCCGGGGGTGTTGCCGGGCAGGGTCCAGATCAAATCGACCACGCCGTCGCGCGCTTGGTCGTAAAGGGCCGGCGGTGCTCCGCCCAGGGTCATCGACGGGAACATCTCGACCCGCAAGGCACCGTTGGTCGCAGCCGCCAGATCGCGCGCCCAGGGTTCTGCCACTTGCTGCTGGAACGTCGATCCCGCGGGCAGGAAATGGTGCAAACGCAAGGTGGTGGTTTGAGCCGAGGCCGGGCGGATGATGGCGGGTGCAGCGAGAGCAGCTGCACCGGCGGCCAAGAACTGACGACGATCCATGGTTTCCCCCTTCACGATGCGGCGTCGATGCCGTCTTAGCCGGGAGTATGGCTGGCGCTGACGCCAAAGCAACTATCTCTGGCGATCGAGCAGTTGCTGCCAGTGGGCAAGCGTTGCATCGATCGGCTCCGGCCGGTCGAACAGCCCGGCCGCCGCCTGTTGGATCTGGTGGCGATTCCCTGCCGCTGCCAAGCGCTGGGCGATCGCGACGTAGGCATCTGCACTGGTGGCGATGTGATCCTTGAGCCCTGCTTCGGAGAGGAGGGCAGCCGTGTGCCGGCCCCGCATAAACTCGCCGGGCCAGGTGACGATCGGGGTGCCGAGTGCCAGGGCTTCGAGCGTGCTGGTCCCGCCAGACCATTGCGGTACATCGAGCATGACATCGGCTGCCGCCAACAGGCTGAAGAAGCGCGCTTGATCGAGCCGCGGCAGGATCGTCACGCGCTGCGCATCGAGCACGCGGGCGAGCCGCGCCCCCAGCGCGTCGCCCCAGGACGCGTGCTCGCCCGCAATCAGGATCAGCTGGGCGGCCGGATCGGCAGCCAGCAGCTGCCCCAGCACGGCATCGAACTCCGGGTGCAGCTTGAACAGGCTTTGCGGGCAGACATAGCGGCGCCCCGACGGCAGATCGAGCGGCGGCAAAGCCGGGATCTCGGGCCGGGCGAACGCCACCCCCGGTCCAGGCAAGCCGATCAGCGGCTCGGTGTAGTGCGCGGCCGCGCCATCCGGTTCCATCGCCGCGACACTCAGCATCGCATCGAGGCTGCTGAGCCCAGTGGTGACCGGATGGCCCCAGCCGACGGTCTGCACCCGGCCAAGCCTGGCCATCGCCAACAGCTGGGTCGGCAAATGCATGCCGAGTTCGGGGTAGTGGACGATATCCGCGTCGATCTCGACCACGGCGGCCCGCGCACGATCCAGCCGTTGGGGCAGGGTGACGGTTGCGTGCGCCAAGCGGGCGAGATCATGCCAGCCGCCATCGAGCGGGCCTGGCCAGCGCACCAGCACCACCTCTACCCCCCGCTGGCTGAGGCCGGCGATCAGGCTGCGGTTGAGCTTGGTGATGGTGTGGTGGCCAAAGAACGCCGACACCATCGCAACCCGCAGCTGTTTGCGCCGGGGCCCGAGGCGTGGCGTCGCGGCGAGGTCCGGGCAGCAGCGAGCGAGCAGCCGGGCGTAGCGTTCCAGCACCGGGCGTTCGTCTTGCCCGTGATAGGCGAACGGCATCATCGGCTGCTGGATCTCGCTCTCCGGATCGGCAAGCGCCGGCGGGTCGGCTTCCAAGCGGTCGAGTGCGACGAGCCGGTCCGCGCGCACGACGGCGATCGCCGCACCATCCGCCGGCACTGGGTCGATGGTGAGCGCTGCGCGCAGCGCCAGCACGGGATCGTCCGTGCGCCGCGCGAGGGCGGTGAAGCCTGCGCGCGCCTCGCCCATACGGCCAAGGGCGGCAAGGGCCGTTGCCCGCGCTATGCCGGCATCAACACTGTCGCTCTCCAGCAGGGCCGCTTCTGCTGCATGGAGCGCCAGCTGCGGCTGGCGCAAGGCGAGATCGAGTTCCGCGCGCACAAGCCAGGTTTCCACCGTCGGTGCCAAGTCGGTTGCCTGCACGGCGGCCGCACGAGCGTCTTCCAAGCGACCCGCAGCCGCCAAGATCGTGGCAGCCGACAGCGCGGCTAGCGCTGCTTGGCCAGGCTCAAGCGCGCCACTGGCGCGCACCGGCTGCAAGAGCGCCAGCGCGTCTTCCACGTCCCCAGCCGCCGCGCGTTCCTCGGCGAGGTCGAGCCGCAGGCGGGCTGCCACCGCGCGGGCCTCGGCGTTGCCGGGTTCGAGCTGCAACAGCTGCTCAATCGCGGACAAGGTACCATCGACGTCGCCGCAGGCTTCGGCGGCGACCGCAAGATTGCTCCAGATCGGGCCGTGGCTTGGTGCCAGGCCTGCAGCCCGGGCGAGGGGACCGCGCGCCGCATCCGGATCGCCCAGCTGCAACAGCACGGTGCCGTGCAGGTAGAGCGCATTCGCATTGTCTGGGTCGGCTGCGATGACGCAGCGGTAGAGCGCTTCGGCGGCCACAAAGTCACCGGCTTCATGCAGGCGCACGGCGCGGGCGAACACCTCCTCGCTCACCGGGTCAACTCGTCGAGGGTGAGGAAGCGCACGCCCGCCATGCGCTGCAGCCGCGGCACGGCTTCCGCTAGGAAGTCCCAGAGTTGGTCGCAGTGAACCAGATGGTGGGTCAAGAGACCGGTTGCTTCCTCGGGGTCGCACGCGCCCGTGCGCCGGGCCGCCAAATGCTCGGCCAAGCGGTCAATCACGGCGTCGCCGCCAATAAAGCTGCGGCCTTCCTTCCAGCGGACCGGGTCGACATGGGCGTTCAACACCAGGGTGCGACCGATGTGGCGCTGGCGCCGCCGGCCGAAGGTGGATAGCGCCGCGTAGCCACGCAAGGCGTGGGCGAGATCGGGCGCGATCCGGTTCCAGGGTGGCACCAGGATTGGGCGCGCCCGGGTGCCAAACACCTCTGCCAAGGTGCGCCACCCGGCTGCCAGTTCGGCCTGCATGACCGCCAGGGGCCGGTCGGCTGCGAACTCGGCACTTTTCTCGGCTGCCGGTCGGTGATTGGTGTGGGCGTAGCCGTGCTGGATGATGCCGACACTGGTATCGGTCGCCAGCCGCTCGGCGAGTGCGAGGGTCGCGGTGGCCGGCACCGCTGCTACGGCAATCGGCAGACCGCGGGCGACGGATAGCAGGCGGTCGAACGCCGGTGTTGGGGCCACTGCATCATCGTCCCGCCACCACAGGGTCGCTTCCCGCCCAGCTGCGTGCCAGAGGGCGACTTCTTGTTCGAGGGGTTCGAACAAGGTCATGGGTGCACCCGCCGCAGCAGCTGGCGCGCAGTCTCTGCCGCACCATCGGTCTTCAAGGTGAGGGGCGGGGGGGCGGGGTGAGCCATCGCGGCTTCGATCGCCGCGGCAAGCCCAGCACCGGATAGGTGCGCTTCCGCAACGATGGTGAGGTGCCCGCGCGCGGCCAAAATCTCCGCCCGCAGGGTCTGTTCGGTTTCGCTGGCCGCGGCAAACGGCACGACGATCGCGCGTGGGCCGGTTGCCAGCAGCTCGAGCACGGTG
>JAAFHH010000068.1 GCA_013297545.1 Alphaproteobacteria bacterium | reverse complement strand
CTGGATTGCCGCGACCCGGCTCCAACCCTTGAGCTCCGCCAACAAGTCTGCGCGCGCGACCCACCAGGCCGGCACGTTGGACAAGCCGATGTAGAGGATCTTGCCAGCCCGCACCGCGTCATCGAGTGCGCGCATCACCTCGTCCATGGGCGTGTGCCCATCGGCGAAGTGCAGCCAGTAGAGGTCGATGTAGTCGGTGCCCAAGCGGGTGAGCGAAGCATCGAGCGCTTGGCGCAAGGTTTTGCGGCTCGAGCCTGAGCGCGCAAAATCATTCGCCGTCGCCGTGCCGTACTTGGTGCCGACGGTGAACGCAGCCCGGTCGCGCTTGATCAATCGGCCGAGGATTTCTTCCGACTTGCCACCGACATAGGCATCCGCACAGTCGAAGAAGCTGCCGCCGGCCTCGACAAACCGGTCGAAGATGCGCCCGCAGTCGGCTTCATCGGCGCCCCAACCCCAATCCGGCCCGAAGGTCATGGTGCCGAGGCAGAGCTCAGAGACCCTGAGCCCCGTGTGCCCCAGCAGGCGATGTTTCATCGTCGTCCCCTCATCATCGTGCGATGGACATACACGGGTCACACAGATGCGGCTACAGTCGCCCCCAGCCGCGGCGGGTGGTCGCAGGCGAGATACCGCGGGGGAGCCGTCAGCATGCCGGAAAGTTTCGATCGTTCGTCTGAGCTGCTGGACAGCGTCGCATCCCGCCTTGAGGGCGACGTGGCGGCCTTTGCCCGCCAACTCTATGCCGGGGTCGCCCACACCGATCTGGTGGCGATTGGGATCGAGCCGGCTGCTGCCGCGGCCCAAAGCCTCTGGCGCTTCGCGGCGGTGCGCCGGCCGGGCGCGCCGGCGATGCGGGTGTTCCGCCCAACCGTGGACAGCGATGGCTGGACCACGCCCGGCTTTGCGATCGAGATCGTCAACGACGACATGCCCTTCCTGGTCGACAGTGTCGGTGCGGCGATTGCCGGCTTTGGCCTGACCGTCGACTTGCTGATCCACCCGATCGTGCGGGTCACCCGCGACACGGAGGGCCGCCGCCAACACGTCGAGGGTGGGGCTGCCGAATCGCAGATGCAAATCCGCGTCGCCGGTCTGCTGCCGGACGACCAGATGGCTGCCCTCGAAGCCCGCCTGTTGAAGGTGTTGGCAGACGTGCGCGCCTCGGTCGAAGACTGGGGCGAAATGAAGGGCAAGGCGATCGCGCTCGGCGTCGAACTCGCCGCTGCGGCTGCCAGCCGGGATGATGGCGCGCAGTTTGCCGAGGCCAAGCAGTTCCTCGATTGGCTGGCCGCCGATCACTTCACCTTCCTCGGCTTTCGCGACATCCGTTTTGAGGGCTCGGGTGCGGACGCCAAGCTGGTGGTGGTGCCGCACTCCGGCCTTGGTGTGTTGCGCGATCCCGATGTCCAGATCTTTGAAGGTCAGCGCAACTTAGGTGGCCTGCCCGTCAGCGTGCGCGCGTTCTTGGAACTGCCGGAACCGCTGTTGATCACCAAGGCGAACCAGAAGGCGACCGTCCACCGCTCCGTGCCGATGGATGTGATCGGCATCAAGCGTCTCGATTCCTCCGGCAAAGTGGTGGCGGAACGGCGGTTTGTTGGTCTGTTCTCCTCCTCCGCCCAGAACCAACTGGCATCCGAAGTGCCGATCCTGCGCCAGAAAGTGCAGGCCGTGCTGGCGCAAGCCGGGTTCCAACCGGCGAGCCACGATGGCAAGGCGCTCGCCCACATCCTGACCACCTTCCCGCGCGATGAACTCTGGCAGATCGATCCGACAGAGCTGCACCGCATCGCCATGGGCATCCTGCACCTGCAGGAACGCCAGCGCATCGCGCTGTTCGTGCGCCAAGATCCGTTCGAACGCTTCGTCTCCAACCTGGTCTATATCCCGACCGAGAATTACGACCCGGGTCTGCGCCAGCGCTTCCACGCGATCCTGTCGGACGCTTGGGGCGGGCCGGTGCAGGGCTCGCGGCTGGAATTGTCCGACGCGCCGCTCGTGCGCCTGGTCGTGCGCATCGATGTCAAGCCGGGCGCCGTGCCCGCGATCGACACCGACGCGCTGCAGGCCCGCTTGGCCGAAGCCGGCCGCAGCTGGGTTGAGCGGGTGACGGCCGCCGGCTTTGCCCGCTCCGGCCCCGACGGCATTGCCCGCGCCCGGCGCTGGGCGGCGGCCTTCCCGGCCGCCTACCGCGAGGCGTTGGATGCCGAGCAAGCGATCGCTGACGTCGATCTCATCGAACGCGCGGGTGTCGGCCAGCCAGCGGTCGCACTGGTCCAGATGGGCGAGCGCTTGAGCGTGCGCTTGGCCCTCACCGGCGAAGCAGCGGCCCTGTCCGAAGTGCTGCCGATGCTGGAAAACCGCGGGCTCTCGGTCCACACCGAACAGCCGTTTGCGCTGAAAGGGGCGGGACCAGACACGGTGTGGCTGCAGCACTTCGACTGCAAGCTGGTGCCCGGCAGCGCGCCGCTGGCCGCCACAGCCCAGCTGTTCGCCGATGGCTTTGTCGCGGGCTGGACGGGTCAGGCCGAAGAAGACGGCTTCAACCGCTTGACCCTGCTCGCCGCCATGCCCTGGCGCGACATCGCGATCCTGCGCGCTTACGCCAAATACTTGAAGCAAGCGGGCTTCACCTTCTCGCAAAGCTACATCGAAGCGACTTTGGCCAAGCACGCCAGCATCGCGGCGAAACTGCTCGAGCTGTTCCGCGTGCGCTTTGACCCGGCCGTGACCGGGGATCGCACGCTGGCCGCGAGCGGCATCGCGGTTGAGATCGATCACCTGCTCGATGCCGTCACCGTCCTCGACGAAGACCGGATCTTGCGGCGCTACGTCAACCTGATCCAGGTGACCCAGCGCACCAACGCCTACCAGCCCGCCGCTGATGGCACGCCCAAGGGCTACGTCTCCTTCAAGCTCGACAGCGGCAAGGTCGAAGACCTGCCAAAGCCGCGCCCCTTGGTGGAGGTGTGGGTCTACGCACCGGACACGGAAGCCATTCACCTGCGCGGTGGCCGGGTTGCCCGCGGTGGTATTCGCTGGTCGGACCGGCGCGAGGATTTCCGCACCGAGATCCTGGGCCTGATGAAGGCGCAGAACGTCAAGAACGCGGTGATCGTGCCGGTCGGCTCCAAAGGCGGCTTCGTGGTCAAGCGCCCGGCCCCGCCGGAAGCCGGACGCGCAGCGCAGCAGGAACGGGTGGTCCATTCCTACAAAACCTTGATGCGCGGTCTGCTCGACATCACCGACACGCGCCGTGGCGGTGAAATCGTGCACCCCGCCGCCGTCGTGCGCCATGACGAGCCGGACCCCTACTTGGTGGTCGCGGCCGACAAGGGCACGGCGACGTTCTCTGACATCGCCAACAGCGTGTCGGAAGACTACGGCTTTTGGCTCGGCGACGCGTTCGCGTCCGGCGGCTCCAAGGGCTACGACCACAAGGTCCAGGGCATCACGGCCCGCGGCGCTTGGGTCGCGGTGGAGCGGCATTTCCGCGAACTCGGTGTTGACCTCGCGACCCGGACGATCCGCGTCGTTGGTATCGGCGACATGGGCGGCGATGTGTTCGGCAACGGCTTGCTGCACTCCCCACGCCTGAAGCTGGTGGGGGCGTTCAACCACATGCACATCGTGATCGATCCCGATCCCGATCCCGCCTTGTCGTTCGCCGAACGTCAGCGCCTGTTCAAGGGCCCGAAGTCCGCCTGGTCGGACTATGACCCGGCAGTGCTGTCGCCCGGTGCCATCGTTGCCGAACGCACGGCGAAATCCGTGCGTCTCACGCCAGAAGCCAAAGCCCTGCTCGGCTTTGAGCGTGATCAGGCGACACCGGCTGACATCATCCAGGCACTCTTGCGCCTCGACGTCGATCTGCTGTGGTTCGGCGGCATCGGCACCTACATGAAGGCGAGCGACGAGAGCCACAGCGATGCGGGTGACCGTGCGAACGATGGCCTGCGCATCGACGCAACCGAAGTGCGCGCCCGCGTGATCGGCGAAGGCGCCAATCTCGGGGTCACCCAGAAGTCCCGCATCGAAGCAGCAGCGCGCGGCATCCGTATGGACACCGACGCGATCCACAATTCAGCCGGCGTCGACATGTCGGACCACGAGGTCAACATCAAGATCCTGCTGACCGACCCGATGGGCCGCGGCCAGCTGAACGAGGAGGGCCGCATCCAGCTCCTGGCCGAGATGTCTGACGAAGTGGCAGACCAGGTGTTGCGCGACAACTACCTGCAAACCCTCTCGCTTTCGATGATGGAACGCTCCGGTGTGCGCGCCAACGACGACGCGCTGCAGATGATGCGGCGCTTGGAGGCTGATGGCGGGCTCGACCGGCCGGTCGAATTCCTGCCGTCGGACGCAATGCTGGACGCGCGCCGGGCTGCTGGCGGCACGATCAGCCGCTCGGAGTTGGCGGTGCTGATGGCCTACGCCAAGAACATGCTCTACCGGCAGCTGTTGGCGTCCGAACTGCCGGATGATCCGTTCCTTGCCGGTGACCTTGCGCACTATTTCCCGAAGCCGTTGCGCGATCGCTTCCCCGACGCGATCGAGCGCCACGGCCTGCGCCGGGAAATCATCGCGACCTCGATCACCAACGAACTGATCAACCGCTTGATGCCGCACAGCATGATCGCGCTCGAAGCCGAAACCGGGTTTGACGCCCCGCGCATTGGCGAGGCGTTTGTGGTCGTGCGCGAACTCTTTGGTTTGAGTGCGCTGTGGGCGGAATTGGAAGCGCTCGACGGTGTCGTCGCGGCCGGCCGCTGCCCGGCGGAGCGCCAGTTGGATCTGTTCCGCGATGTGGCGGAGGCAACCCGCACCGCGATCGTCTGGGTCGCAACCCAGCCCGACCTCGGCCAAGTGGGTGACCACCTGACCGCGTTTGCGGACCGCGTCCACCGGCTGATCGAGCGGTTGCCGCACATCACCACCGCCGTCAGCGCGCCCGATGAACCAGGTCTGCCGCCGGGATTGCCGCTCAAGGTCGCAAGCCTGGTCGAACTCGCCCGCAACCTCGACATCTTGAAGCTCGCAGTCCAAGCCGGCGGCGACATCGAACGGGCCGGACGCGCCTACTACGATGTCGCGGCGACCTGCGGCATCCAGCGCCTGGTGCAGTTGGCAGCCCGGGTCACGACCTCCGATCGCTGGGCGCGCGCTGCCCGCCGTGGCTTGGTCGCGGACCTTGGTCGCCACCAGGAAGCGCTCGCGGCGCGCCAGATCGCCGATCCGAACTGGGCCGTCGCGGCGGCCGATGCCATCGCCAATGTCGAGAGCGTGCTGGCGGATTTGGAACGCGGCACGCCAGACTTGGCGCGGCTTGCGGTTGCTGAACGCGCGCTTAGAGCCGTCTAGAGGGTATGGGCCGCATCGTCTCGATCGCGGCCACCGCGTCCTTCGTCGATGTGCTGGCAGCGCGCCTGTTGGCCGCTGCCGGCCGCGACGGGCTCGCGCGCTGGACCGTGCTGCTGCCGAACCGCCGGGCCGGCCGGGCGCTGACCGAAGCGTTTGTGCGGCTCAGCGACGGCACGCCCCTGCTGCTGCCCCGGCTCGCCGCTTTGGGCGATCTTGATGCCGATGAACCGGACGGCTGGCTCGACAGTGCAGCCGACCTGCCACCGGAAATCCCGCCGCTGGTCCGCCGCTTCGCGCTCGCCCGCCTGGTCGGGGCGTTTCGCACTCAGATCGGCCAGCCGGTCGATGCGGAATACGCAACCGCCCTCGCCGACGCGCTGGCCCGCCTGCTCGACCAGTTCCAGACCGAAGGCGTCTCGCTCGACCGGTTGCCGGATCTGGTGCCGGCAGACCATGCCGGGCACTGGCACGCCACACTCGCACTGATGCGCATCCTGGCGGAGCATTGGCCGCGCGAGCTTGCCCGCCTCGGCGCCCTCGACCCGGCCGATCGGCGCGACCGGCACTTGCGCGCCCGGGCCGAGCTCTGGCGGCGCGAACCGCCCGCTGACCCAATCGTGGTCGCAGGCTCAACCGGCTCAATCCCAGCCGCCGCTGAGCTGATCGCTGTGGTGGCACACCTGCCGCAGGGGGAGGTGGTGTTGCCCGGCCTCGACCCGCTGCTCGGGCCCGAGGATTGGGACGCGGTGCGCGCAGACACCGCCCACCCGCAAGCCGGCTTGATCCGCCTGCTCGACCGGCTGCAATGTCCGCCAGACCAGGTCGAAGATCTCGGCCGCGCGCCGGAGCTTGGCCCGCGTGCCAAGCTGATTTCGCTCAGCCTGCTGCCCGCCCAGCGCACCGAGATTTGGCGCGGCGAGCCGCTGGGGGCGACGGTCAGCGATGCGCTGAGCGGTGTGAGCGTGGTGGAGACAGCAACCGCGGGCGAAGAAGCCGCTGTGATCGCGCTCGCCCTGCGCGAAGCCCTGGAGGTGCCGGCGCGCACGGCGTGCTTGATCACACCGGACCGCGCGATTGCGCGCCGGGTCGCGGCCGAGCTGCAGCGCTACCAGATCGATATCGACGACAGTGCCGGCGTGCCGCTCGATCAAACACCGGTCGGTAGTTTCTTGACGCACCTCGCGATGGTGGCTGGCGGCACTATTGCTGCCGTGCCGATGCTGGCGCTGCTGAAACACCCGCTCGCGGCCTTCGGCTGGGCGCCGGCCCGGGTGCGCGGTGCCGCCCGGCTGCTTGAGCGCGTGGTGCTGCGCGGACCCAGGCTGACCGGCAGCTTTGCCGCCTGGCGGGCTGCCCTTGCCGAGCCGCGCGCCAAGCACGATCGCCGCTCCGCCAGCGACATCCGCACCGTGACGGAGCTGCTGGCGCACATTGAAACAGTGCTGGCACCCCTGCTGGCCCTCAGCGACCAGCCGATCGACCAGGCGTTCACGGTGCTGATCGCCGTCGCCGAAGCGGTTGCAGCCACCGACACCCAGCCAGGGCCGACACTATTGTGGCAGGGCGAGGCCGGCGACGCAGCCCACCAGCTGCTGTCCGATCTGGTTGCAATCGGCGACCAGCCGCTTGGCTTTGATGACCTGCCGCCCGGCGATCTCGCGGCGCTGTGGCGCTACCTGGCGGCTGGTGTGAGCGTGCGCCCACGCTGGGGCCGGCACCCGCGGCTTGCGATCCTGGGGCCGATCGAAGCGCGCCTGCAGCACGCCGATCTCGTCATCCTGGCCGGCTTGAACGAGGGCACCTGGCCCGCACCCGCGCCGGTTGACCCGTGGCTCGGCCGGGGCTTGCGGGCAGCGGTGGGTCTGCCGTCGCTCGACCGGCGGATCGGCCAAGCGGCGCACGATGTCGAACAGCTGTTGGCGGCACGCCACGTGATGCTGACCCGCGCCACCAAGGTCGATGGCACCCCGACGGTCCCCTCGCGCTGGCTGCAGCGGCTGGATGCGGCGGTAACCGCGCTGGGCGGCACGTTGCCGCGCGACCCACGCTGGGCCGGCTGGGCCGCCGCCCTCGACGCGCCGATCGGGGCGCGCACGGCGATGGACCGCCCGCAGCCGCGCCCACCGGTTAAGAGCCGGCCGCGCCGGCTCTCGGTCACCCGCATCGAGACCTTGATGCGCGACCCCTACGAGATCTACGCCCGCAGCATTCTGCGCCTGGAAGCGCTGCAAGCGATCGATGCCGATGCCGATCCCGCCCTCAAAGGCGTGCTGATGCACCGGGTGCTGGAGCGGTTCACCTTGGAGCATCCGAGCGCCCTGCCGGCCAATGCGTTGGCGGAACTCGCCCGCATCGCGGCCGACGTGTTTCAAGCAATCCGCCACCGGCCCGAACTCTATGCGTTCTGGTGGCCGGAGGTGCAGCGCTCGCTGCCAGAACTGGTCAGCTGGGAGGCGGAGAGCCGGCAGGCTGGCGTCCAGCTCCACGCCGAAGTGCCCGGCAGCTGGACGTTCGACAGCCCCGGCGGCCCGTTCATCCTGACGGCGGAAGCCGACCGGATCGAGGTTGGGCCTGAGGGCATCGCCATCGTCGACTACAAGACCGGCACACCCCCCAAAGAAGATCTGGTCCACCATGGCTTTGCACCCCAGCTGCCGTTGGAGGCGGTGATCGCGGCGGCTGGCGGCTTCCAAGGCATTCCGGCCTTGGGCGTGCACCGGCTGGAATTCTGGAAGCTCGGCCCCGACGACAAGGGGCGGCGCCGCGCGGTACCGAAAGCGACCAAGGACAATCCCTACGACGCGGCGCTGGCCGAGACCATCGCAACCGCGGCCGAGGGCGTGCGCCGGATCATCGCCGCGTTCGATGACCCGGCAACCCCCTACCTGGCCCAACCACGCCGGGACACCAAGCCGCGCTACAGCGACTACCAACACCTCCAGCGCGCCGCCGAATGGGCGACGGAGGACGAATGATCCGCGACCCGATCGCCCAAGCGAGCCACGACCAGCGCCGGGCAGCCGACCCGATGATCAGCGTCTGGGTGGGAGCATCGGCTGGCACCGGCAAAACCCGCGTGCTGACCGACCGGGTGCTGCGCTTGCTGCTGGCGGGGGCGCTACCGCACCGCTTGCTCTGCCTCACCTTCACCAAGGCAGCAGCCGCCGAGATGGCGAACCGCATCACGGTGCGCCTGCAGCAGTGGGCGGCGTGCTCGACCGTCACCTTGACGGCGGAACTGGCAACCTTGCTCGGCACCCCGCCCGATGAACCGGACGTGATCACCGCCCGCCGGCTGTTCGCCCGGGTGCTGGACGCGCCCGGCGGCTTGCGCATCCAAACCATCCACGGCTTTGCCCAAGCCTTGCTCGGCCGGTTTCCGATCGAGGCGGGTCTCGCACCCGGCTTCCAAGTGTTGGATGAGGCGGAGGCCGCATCCCTGTTGAAACAAGCGCTCGACAGCGCGCTTGATGCCGCCGCACCCCACCAAGCCGCCCTCAGCCACCTGATCAATCGCCTGGCGGAGCAGAGCTTTCGCGATCTAATCAGCAGCGTGATCAAGGATCGCGGGCGCCTGTTAGCAGCTTTGCCGCGCGGTGATCGCGCGGACCGGGCGGCGTGGGCGGATCGCCTGGCACACTGGCTTGGCAGTGCCGACGATCGCGATGGGGCAAAGGCGCTGGCGGCGCTGTTTGCCCCCGCACACCGCAGTCAGCAGCAGTGGGCAGCCGATCTGTTGGCGGCGGGCGGCAAGACTGATGCCGGGCGTGCGGATTTAATCCACACCGCACTCGCAGCCCGCGACCACCGGGCCGCCTGGCAGAGCTATCACCGCGCCTTTCTAACCGGCGAGAACGAGCCCTACCAAAGTTTCGCCAGCAAAGGGCTTGCGACCAAGCACCCTGATCTTCTCGATTGGGGCGCATCCGAAACCGCGCGCGTGCTGTTCACCTTGGAGCGGCTGCGGGCAGCGCAGATCTATGCCGACAGTGTCGCACTGATCGACGTCGCCCATGTCGTGCACGCCCGCTACCAGGCGCTGAAGGCCGCGCGCTTGGCGCTCGACTACGACGACCTGATCCTCGCTGCGCGCGGGGTGTTGGAGAGTGATGGCGGGGCGTCGTGGGTGCTCTACAAGCTCGATGACGGCATCGATCACATCCTGATCGACGAAGCCCAGGACACCAACCCGGACCAGTGGGCGATTGTGCGCCAGTTGGTGGCGGAATTCGCCGCGTCCGCCGCCCGCGACCGGCCGACCCGCACGCTGTTCGTGGTGGGCGACGCCAAACAGTCGATCTACAGCTTCCAGCGCGCCGACCTCGCGGTGTTCGACGCGATGCACCAGCATTTCTCTGGCACGCTTGGGATCGCAGAAAGCCAAGGGATCCCGCGCTGGCGCGACGTCGATCTCTCGGTGTCGTTCCGATCGGGCGACGCCGTGCTCGATCTGGTCGATGCGATCTTTGCGGACAATCGAACACCCGGCGTTCCAACCGCGGGCTCCCCCGCAACCGCTCTGGCCCCTCCCCCCGCAAGCGGGGGGAGGACGGGAGGGGAGGACACGAGGGATGCGGCAGGACATCCTGACACCGCGCCCTTGTCCCATGCCGAACCCGCAGCAGCTGGTCCCACCCTCCCACCCTCCCCCCGCTTGCGGGGGGAGGAGATGAAGGGCCGACACATCGTCTCGCGCATTGGAGCGGCAGGGTCGGTGGAACTTTGGCCGCTGGTCGAGGCCGCGGCCGCACCGCCGCTGCCGCTCTGGCAACCGCCGGAACTCGCGGCCGAAGCAGACGTGCCCAAGCAACGCTTGGCGAAGGCGCTGGCGGCGAAGATCGCCGGCATGATTGGCATCGAGATGCTGGAAAGCCAGGGCCGGCCAGTCCAAGCCGGCGACATCCTGGTGTTGGTGCGCAGCCGCCAGGATCTGGTCGACCTGCTGGTGCGCGCCCTGAAGGACTGGAACGTCCCAGTCGCCGGGTCTGACCGGATGGTGGTAGCGGCCCAATTGCCGGTGCAAGACGTGATGGCGGTCATCCGCATGGCGCTGTTGCCCGAAGATGACCTGACCTTGGCAGCCCTGCTGCGCTCCCCCCTGATTGATCTGTCGGAAGACCAGCTGTTCGATCTCGCATCCACGCGCACACACAGCACGACCTTGATCCACGCCCTGATGGAACGCGCGCAAGAGCCGGCCTTTCAGCGCGCAGCCGCGCGCATCCAGCAATGGCGGGCGGACGCGGATCGCATGCCGCCCTACGAATTCCTCTCCCTCGTGCTCGGCCGCGACCGCGGGCGCGCCCTGTTGGCCGCGCGGCTGGGTGCCAGTGCGCTCGACCCGGTCGATGAACTGTTGAGCGAGGCACTGCGGTTCGAAGCAGCCGAACCCCCCTCCCTGCAAGGCTTCGTGCGCTGGATCGAGGGCAGCGGGCGCGACATCAAGCGGGAAAACGACGCTGGCATCCGCAACGAAGTGCGGATCATGACGGTCCATGGTGCAAAGGGCCTGCAAGCCCCGATCGTCGTGCTGGCCGATGCGGCGAGCGACCC
>JAAFHH010000067.1 GCA_013297545.1 Alphaproteobacteria bacterium | reverse complement strand
TTCGCGGCCGATCTTGGCGGACATGCGTTCGGCCACCAGCACCACCTTGTCGACCGCCTTGACCACCGCGATCACGGTGGCGGCGAGGATCAGCATGCTGGTCTCCGCCGCCATCTCGTCCGGGCTGCTGCCGTAGGCGCCAGCGAGGGTGGCGCCGATCTGGAGGATCGCTGCCAGGATCGGCATCACCCCGGTTGCGAACGCGAGCGGGCGGCCAAGCGCGTGGTCTTCCCCAGGGATAAAGCGAATGAGCCAGATGCCATAGACTGATCCGACCAGCACACCGACCTGGAACACCAAGAACCGGCCGGACAGGGACGGCAGCACATAGGTCTCGACCAGAATGCCGATGGTGAAAGCGGTGATCCCCAGGCCATACAGCATCAGCGGGAGTGGCTGGCGCACGAAGACGCGGATGCCATCGATCATGATGAGCGGCCCGAGCATGCCGATGAAAAATCCGAGCACACGCAAACCATCATGGTCCAGCTGCTCGGCAAGACCGCCGATCACCATGATGAGCGGCATCAGCGTGAAGCCAGCTGCCCACTGCCAGGGAAACTCCCAGCCCTTCTCAATCGCGTAAACCATCCAAAACGCAGCCGCGATCGACCACATCATGACCGTATGCAGGACAATCAGGGACAAGGGATCGAGCATCAGGCACCTCCACGGCTCGGCGCCGGCACTTTTGCGAGTTTGCTCGCGCGGCGGCAAGGTTGAACTTCAGCGCAGCGCGTGCAGGGCGGTTCGGTTGCCCAAAGAGCGGTGCTCTGGTATCAATCGATCAGTCAAATCGACTAATCGACATAGTGGTGCACCATGCGCGACATTCAGGCTTCGGACGCCAAAACCCATCTCCCGCAGATCCTCGACGATGTCGAGCGCGGCGAGACCGTCCGCATCACCCGCCACGGCCGGCCGATCGCGCGGATTGTGCCCGAGACGACGCGTCGGCAGGCTGATATCGATGAAGCGATTGCCAGCATTAAAGAACTCCGCAAGCGTACCAAAAAAACGACTATTGATGAAATCCTGGCCTTTCGCCATGAAGGGCATAAGTACTGATGGCATTCATTTTGGATGCATCGGTGGTTGTTTGCTGGGCTATGCCAGACGAATATGATCCGGTCGCGCGCAGTGCCTTCGATCGCATTGCCGGTGAAGACGCACTCGCTCCGGGTCTGTGGTGGTTTGAGGTTCGCAACACGTTGCTAATGTGTGAGCGCAGGGGCCGGATCACTCAGGCGGACACGGCTGTATTCCTGCGCGGTTTGTCCCGGTTCGGCGTGATCATCGATCGCGCACCAGAAGAAGCTGTGGTGCTCGCGCTGGCTTGGCACCATCGGCTGACCGTGTACGACGCAAGCTATCTGGAGCTCGCCCAACGCGAAGGCCTGGCGCTTGCCACGCTGGATCGCGCTATGCGCAGGGCGGCAGTTGCCATAGGCGTCCCGCTGGTCGGCATGGCGGAGTAGCTCCCTTACCGCACCTTCTTCACCAACACGTAGAGCGCGCCGCCGCCGCCATGGTGCGGTCGAGCGGGCATCACTGCCAGCACGCGTGCGCGGTTCGGCGCTTGGTTCAGCCAGTGCGGCACTTGGGATTTCAGCACGCCGTTACCGTCGCGAAAGCCTTTGCCGGTGATCACCAGTACGCAGCGCCGGCCCATTGCCTGCGATGCTGCGAGGAAGCGGTTGAGGGCGGCGTGGGCGTCCGTTTGAGTGAGGCCGTGCAGGTCGAGCCGGCCATCGATTTCCATCTCCCCGCGCTTCAAGCGCTCAGCACTGCGGCGATCGAGATCGGCGACCACCCCGATCTCCACCGGTCGAGCGGGAACACGGGGACGCGCGGGTTCGGGCGGTGGGGTGGGTGCCGCGGCTGCGGGCAGGGCAGCGGCCGGCTTTGGGGCGGGTGTCTGCGGGGTGGGCGCTGTCTCCCCGCGCCGATTGAGCGGCGTGATGCTCTCCGTCACGTGCCGCCAGAGCTGCAGATCGGCTGGGCTCAGGCGGTGGGATTTGGTCACGGTGCGGCGTCCACCATGGTGCGCCAGATCCGCACCAGCATGTTCTCCGGCTTTTGGCGGCCGTATTCGAGGGCGTCTTTGGCACTTTTCACCATCTCGGCCGTCGGCCGCAGGGGCACGATGCGGTAGCCGTGTTCGCCCAGCACATCAATCACCGCATCGGCCTGTTTGGAGTAGTCTTCCCAGATATAGCGCGTGTCCGCCTTCTTGATCGCGCGTGCGATCACCATCCGCATATCTACGTCAGCCATGCTGGGTCCTCGTGCAGCGCCTGGCGGACAAAGATGCCCGGCCCGCGACAAAGTGCAAGCGACGCGGATCACCCCTAGACGCCTCCGGCTATTCGGCGCACGCTGGTCCATCTTCTTGGGGAAGGAGAGGGGGGCATGATGAGAATTGGGAGGGCTTTCGGGCTGCTGCTGGCGCTGGTGCTGTGGGCACCAACCGTGCCCGCGCAAATTCAATCAGCGAGCAAAACCATTCCGGTGGATCTGGAACTGGTGTTGGCGGTGGATGTCTCGCGCTCGGTCGACGAGGAAGAATTTGATCTGCAGCGCCAAGGCTATGCGGCGGCGCTCACCAGTCCGCGGGTGATGCAGGCGATCCGTTCCGGTGCGCTCGGCAAGATCGCGGTCGTCTACATGGAATGGTCGGGCGCAGACCAACAGCAGGTCATGGTGCCGTGGACGCTGCTGGCGAACGAACAGGATTGCAAAGCGTTTGCCGCCAAGATCCTGGCCGCACGCCGGCCGTTCTCGGCCTACACCTCGATCTCCGGGGCGATCACCTTCTCGCTCGATCTGCTGCGCACCAACCCCTATGAGGGCACGCGCCAGGTGATCGACATCTCCGGCGATGGGCCGAACAATTCCGGTGGCTCGGTCGAGCAGGCGCGCGCGGTCGCGGTCGCCAATGGGGTCACGATCAACGGCCTGCCGATTGTCAACAACCGCACCAACCCGTTTGGGCGCATCGAACGCGATGTCGAGCCGCACTACCGCGAATCGGTGATCGGCGGCCCCGGCGCGTTCTTGGTGGTGGCAGAAGGTTTCGAGAGCTTCGCCAACGCGGTCATGAGCAAGCTGATCCGTGAAGTGACCTGGGTGGAACCAGTCACCAAGCTCGCGGCTGTGGACTAGATCTGCAGTGCCTGGCGCAGGCCGCTTATGTCTGCGTCATAGTCCCAGGTCGCGATCAGCTCCCGGCTCGCCTTGCCTATGCCAGCGAGGCGGACTGGATCGCTGAGACAATCAGCCAGCGTCGCCGCGAGCGCTTGGACATCGCCCACCGGGTAGGTGAAGCCGGTGACGCCAGGCTTGACCAGATCCGGCGCAGACCCGATGCGATCGGAGCAGATGACCGCCGTGCTGCCGGTCATCGCCTCATTGACCACCATGCCCCAGGCTTCGCGCTCCGACGGCAGCACGAAGATATCGGCAAGGTCATACAGTGCTGGCAGGGCTTGTTGCTGCTGGAAGCCAAGCACGCGCACGGTGTCGACGCCGGCCGCTTCAATCTCTGCGCGTAGCTCGCCGTCGCCGGCGAACAGCGCCCAGGGCCGCTGATCTGGTGGCAGCTGGGCGACGGCCTGGACCAGATCCATCGGCCGTTTGCGCGCGATCAGCTTGCCGGAGAACAGCACGATCGGTCGCTGATCCAGGCCGAGGGATGCTCGCAGCGCCTCGCGGTTCGGGTGCGCCGCATCGGCCCGCGCAAAGAACGCCGCATTGTCGACGGCGTACGGCACCATGCAGAGCTTTTCGTCTGCAATGCCAAAGCCCCGGTAGTAGGCGCGGTTGCGGCTGCCGATGCACAGATACCGGTCGACCAGCCGGTCAACGCCCGCAAAGAACAGGCGCTTTGCGGCTTGCTTGGCAGGCGAGCGGGCAGCGGACACGTCGGTCGCTTCATCGCGCAACAACACGCGCAAACCCTTCAGCTTTGCCTGCAGCATGGTTTGCAGGTGGAAGGCCCGGTGGTAGCCATGCACCCACAGGGCGTCGAAGTGTGCGAGTTGCTCCGCTAGGCCGCGGTTGCGCGGCCGCCAGAACGTCGTGTCCTCGCCCGGCTGCAGGGGGGGCGTCACTTCAGGCAAAAAACTGTGCTGGAAGCCGTCGGTCAGTGGCACGTCCCAGGTAACCGCCTTGCCAAAGCCAGGGTCGACATGGGCGCGCGTCGAGAAATCTGAGCCGAAGAAAACGTGCAGGTCGATATCCGGCTCCGCCGCCACCCGCCGGATCATCGGCGCCTGATAGTGGATCGGGTGGGTGACCAGATAGGCGAGCTTCACGGGCATGGCTGCCGGATAGCCCAGCACGGCGGTCCGGCGCAATGAATTTGCCACAAGACAAAGCCCTGCCTGTCGGGGCACCTTAAGCGCCATGGTTTCGGATCTGGCCCAGACGATTTGCATTGGCGGTGCTACGATCGACCGCGCCTACCGAACATTGGCGCCGGTGCGGTTGGGCACGTCCAATCCGGTGATCGGCTCCGGCGGCTTTGGCGGTGTCGCCCGCAACGTGGCGGAGACGATCGCGCGCCTGGAATGCCCCGTCACCTTGTCGTCTGTGGTCGGGGATGACAACTCCGGCTGGGCGATCGTCAACCACTTGGCGGCGGTCGGCGTGGATGTCGATCCGGTCGAGGTTGCCAATGCCCGGCCGACCGCCGAGTACTTGGCGGTGCTGAACCAGGACGGCTCGCTCTGCATCGGCATCGCCAACATGGCGATCTTCGATGAGTGGACGGTGGCCTCGCTCGCCAAGTTGAATGATCGCCTGCAACCCGGCGTGCGCGTGTTTGCGGACACCAACGTGCCGTCTGATGTGTTGTCGGCCTTGATCGAACGGCGGCGCCAGGTCGGGTTTTGGCTCGCCATCGATGCGGTCAGCGTCGTCAAAGCCGAACGCATCCCGCGCGACTTGAGCGGGATCGACATGCTGTTTTGCAATCAGCAGGAAGCAGCCTCTATCCTCGGCGCCTCATCGATGGCCGATCTGGCGGCACTGGCGGAGGAGGCACTAAAGCGCGGCGTTGGTGCCATGGTGATCAGCCGCGGCCGGCGCGGCTGCCATTTCGCCGACGGCACGGGGGCGTGGGATTTGCCCGCGGTGCCGGCCGAAGTGCTGGACGAAACCGGTGCGGGGGATGGCTTGATTGGCGGCACGATCGCGGGCTTGGTGCATGGCGTCACCCCCGTCGACGCGGTGCGCCAGGGCCTCGCGGTTGCAGCACTGACGGTAGAATTCCCCGGCAGCGTGCGGCCGGACCTCACCCCCCCTCTGGTTGCAGATGCGCTGAGCCGCCTGTCATGACCGACCGCTTGGTGATCAAGGCCGAGGTGGCCGATGCCGTCGCTGGCCACCGCCCGGTGGTCGCACTCGAATCGACCATCATCACCCACGGCATGCCCTATCCGGCGAACCGTGACACTGCCCTGGCGGTAGAAGCGACGGTCCGCGCGGCCGGTGCCGTGCCAGCGACCATTGCGGTGGTTGATGGGGCGCTGTGCGTTGGCCTCGATGCTGCGACAATCGATCGGCTGGCCAGTGCCAAGGCGGTCGCCAAGGCGTCGCGGCGCGATCTGGCACTGCTGGTGGCGGCTAAGACCAGTGCTGGCACCACGGTGGCGGCAACCATGATCCTGGCCGCAATGGCTGGCATCCGGCTGTTCGCCACCGGCGGCATCGGCGGCGTGCACCGCGGGGCTGAGACGACGTTCGACATCTCGGCCGACCTCGCCGAATTCGCCCGCACGCCGGTCGCGGTAGTGTCGGCCGGGGCAAAATCGATCCTCGACCTGCCGAAGACGCTGGAAGTGCTCGAAAGCCTCGGCGTGCCGGTGATCGGCTACGGCACGGCGGAGTTCCCGGCATTCTTCAGCCGCGACAGTGGTTTGGCCTTGGACTGGCGGCTCGACACGCCGGGCGAGGTGGCGCGCGTCATCCAAACCCAGCACGCCCTCGGGCTTCAGCAGGGCTTGCTGCTCGCAAACCCAATCCCGGCCGCCGCAGCGGTGCCACACGCGACCATCGCGGCGGCGATCGAGCAAGCGTTGGCGCAGGCGGCAGCGGATGGCGTGCACGGCAAAGCCGTCACTCCGTTCTTGCTGCAGCGCCTGGTTGAGCTGACGGGAGGCACCAGCCTGACTGCTAACATCGCGCTGATCCACGCCAACGCCAAACTGGCAGCAGAGATCGCAGTGGCTCTCGCCGCGCGCTGAGCGGTCGCGCCAAGCGCCATTCTTGCCGCAATTCGGCAGTGTACTTGCGGCGGATCACAGCGATCTGGTGCAGGGCGTGCTGATTGGGGGCGGGTAGTGCGGTTTTGGATCGCGGTGGGTGTGCTGGCGCTGCTGGTGCTTTGGCAAGATCTCTCGAACGGGCAGGTGTTGATCCATCTCGCCGGGCAGATTGGGGTTGTGGCGTTGGTGCTAGCGATCGGGGCGGCGGCGCTGCGACGATGGTGGATCGCCGGGGTGATGGTGCTGACCAGCCTAGCCGCTGGTGCGCTGGTGCTGCCGTGGCTCACGGCACCCGGAGCAGTGCAGGCACCGGTGCTCAGGGTGATGACTGCGAACCTGCAGGGGATCGAAGCGGATATTGCAGCATTGGCGGACCTGGTGCAGCGGGAGCGGATCGATGTGCTGGCGCTGCAGGAGGTTCCGGTCTGGGCGCCTGAGCGCTTGATGCCGCTCAGTGCTGTGCTGCCCCGGATGGTTGCGGCGCGCGATCTGTTGCCAGGCACCGGTGCTCGCAATGTGCTGCTAAGCTGGCAACCGCTCAGCAACCTGGTCGTCGAACAGCATGGCACGGGCGACCACCCGGTCACCGTCCTCGCCGGCACGATCGCCACGTCTGCGGGGGATGTGCGGGTGCGCGTGCTGCACCTGCGCTGGCCGTTGCCGCCCTTCGGCAAGATCCAGGGCACGCAGGCCGACACTCTGGCAGCTTGGCCCGTGCGGGATGCCGTGAGTGAAGTGTGGATGGGTGATTGGAACCTCACACCCTGGTCGCTGCGGCTACGCCAGATCGTCGCTGGCCTCGGCGTCGACCCGCCGAAGATTGTTGCCCCAACTTGGACTGGTGTAGCCGCCCTTGGTTGGCTCGGCGGGTTGCCGATCGACCATGTGCTGACCTGTGGTGCCGTCACTGTCGGCGCACTGCGCCTTGGGCCACCCAATGGCTCCGATCACCAGCCGCTGATCGCCGATCTGGTCGCCGTACCTGGCCGGCGCTGCCGGCACCCCTAAACGCGAAACGGGCCGCCCCGAAGGGCGGCCCGTCCGATACGCACAAAGCTTGGGGTCGTGGACTAGAAGTCCATGTCGCCCATGCCGCCGCCGCCGCCCGGCATCGACGGGCCGCTGTCCTTCTTCGGACGCTCGGCGATCATCGCTTCGGTGGTGATCAGCAGAGCTGCGACCGAGGCCGCGTCCTGCAGGGCGGTGCGAACCACCTTCACCGGATCGATGATGCCAGCCTTGACCATGTCGCAGTATTCGCCGGTCTGGGCGTTGTAGCCGTAGTTCGTGTCTTTCGACTCGAGCAGCTTGCCAACGATCACCACACCATCATCGCCTGCGTTGTCGACGATCGTGCGGCACGGCACGGTGATCGCATTGCGGACGATTTCGATCCCACGACGCTGGTCGTCGTTGGCGGACTTCAGCTTGTCGAGCGCCTTGGTGGCGTACAGCAGTGCAACACCGCCGCCCGCAACCACGCCTTCTTCCACCGCAGCGCGGGTCGCATGCATCGCATCATCAACGCGATCCTTGCGTTCCTTCACTTCGATTTCCGTCGCCCCGCCAACGCGGATCACAGCAACGCCACCGGCCAACTTCGCCAGACGCTCTTGGAGCTTCTCGCGGTCGTAGTCCGACGTCGTTTCTTCGATCTGGTTGCGGATCTGCTGGCACCGGGCCGCGATGTCGGCCTTCTTGCCGGCGCCGTCGACGATCGTGGTGTTTTCCTTTTCGATCGTCACCTTCTTGGACGTGCCAAGCATGTCGAGGGTGACGTTCTCCAGCTTGATGCCGAGGTCTTCGGAGATCAGCTGACCACCGGTCAGGATCGCCATGTCTTCCAGCATCGCCTTGCGACGATCACCGAAGCCCGGCGCCTTCACGGCTGCGACCTTGAGGCCGCCGCGCAGCTTGTTGACCACCAGGGTCGCCAGCGCTTCGCCTTCAACGTCTTCCGCGATGATCAGCAGCGGACGGCCCGACTGCACGACGGTCTCCAACACCGGCAGCATCGCCTGCAGACCCGAGAGCTTCTTCTCGAACAGCAAGATGTACGGGTTTTCGAGTTCGGCCAGCATCTTGTCGGCATTGGTCACGAAGTACGGCGAGATGTAGCCGCGATCGAACTGCATGCCTTCGACGACGTCGAGTTCGGTCTCGAGGCTCTTGGCCTCTTCCACCGTGATCACGCCCTCGTTGCCAACCTTCTGCATCGCCTTGGCGATCATTTCGCCAATTTCGACTTCGCCGTTGGCCGAGATGGTGCCGACCTGAGCGATTTCCTCGTTGGTCGAAACCTTCTTCGCGCGCTTCTTCACGTCAGCGACGACGGCTTCCACCGCGATGTCGATGCCGCGCTTCAGGTCCATCGGGTTGAGGCCAGCGGCCACAGCCTTAACACCTTCACGCACGATCGCCTGGGCCAGCACCGTCGCCGTCGTCGTGCCGTCACCGGCCAGATCGTTGGTCTTCGATGCCACTTCGCGCAGCATCTGCGCGCCCATGTTTTCGAACTTGTCCGCGAGTTCGATTTCCTTCGCGACCGTCACACCGTCCTTGGTGATGCGGGGCGCGCCGAACGACTTCTCGATGACAACGTTACGACCCTTGGGGCCGAGCGTCACTTTGACGGCATCAGCCAAGATATCGACACCGCGCAGCATCTTCGTGCGCGCATCCGTCGAAAACTTCACGTCCTTAGCGGCCATGATATCCTCGTTTTGTTGGAGTTAACCAGGTGTGGAAAAGGCGCGTTACGCGGCCTTCTTCTTGGAAGCGGTGGGCTGGATGATGCCCATGATGTCCGATTCCTTCATGATGATGTATTCCACACTGTCGATCTTCACTTCCGTGCCGGACCACTTGCCGAACAGGATGCGGTCGCCGGCCTTCACTTCGAGCGGATGGACCTTGCCATCTTCCGAGCGGGCGCCGGTGCCGACGGCGATCACTTCGCCTTCCATCGGCTTTTCTTTGGCGGTATCCGGGATAATGATACCACCGGCAGTCTTGGCTTCGCCTTCCAACCGCTTCACCAGAACGCGGTCGTGTAAGGGACGAAAGTTCATCACGTCCTCCTTCGTTGATCAGCACCTCGGGAGCCGGGGCGACTGCCCCATTGGCACTCCGCCCCGACGAGTGCCAGCCGGAGATAAGCCAGGCGCGTGCGAAGTTCAAGAGCCGTGATGGCACTCAAGGGACGAGAGTGCTAACAGCTAGCGGCCGATCAGCGCCAGAACTGAGGGCAGCAGCCGTTCGACGATCCGGTCGACCCCGCGGGCATTTGGATGAATCCCGTCGGGCTGATTGAACGCCGCCTCACCCGCGACCCCATCCAGGATGAACGGGTAGAGCCGGGCGCCGTGCGCTTGGGCAAGATCAGCAAACATCGCGTTGAACTCGGTGCCGTATTCGCGGCCCAAGTTCGGTGGTGCGAGCATGCCGGCCAGCAGCACCGGCACCTTGGCGGCGTTCAGCTCTTCCAAGATCCTCGCCAGGTTTGCCTTGGAAATGCGCGGCTCAATCCCACGCAGACCATCATTGCCACCAAGCGCCACGACAGCATGGGTCGGCTGATCGGCGAGCGCCCAGCCAACGCGCGACGCCCCGCCCTGGGTGGTGTCGCCCGACACACCGGCGTTCAGCACCACGACCTGGTGGCCGGCGCGGGCGAGGGCCGCCTGCAAGCGCACCGGCAGGGCTTGGTCAACACCCAGCCCGTACCCGGCCGTGATGCTGTCGCCCAGCAGCAGCAACCTTGTTTGCGCGGCCGCGGGCACTGATATCAGCGCCAGCACCAGCACCAGCGCCATCACCACAGTTCCGCCGCCTTTCACCGCGATGTGGGCGAGGTGGCGCGCGGTGGCGATGATCCGCAGGCTTGCAGTCTGCGTAGCTTTGGTAGCGTTTGTGTCGCGCACGCTTGGTTCACCTCTGGTCTGGATGCCCGCCGATGATCGACTTGCAGAATGTTCAATTGAAGCTGGCGAGTGCAGCCGGCGAGGTCAACATCCTGCGCGGCGTTTCCTTGCGCATCGGCCAGGGCGAGACGGTTGGGCTGGTCGGGCCATCGGGGGCTGGCAAGTCGAGCCTGATGATGGTGGTGGGCGGCTTGGAGCAGGCAAGCGGTGGCACGGTCTCGGTCGCCGGCGCTGACCTGATGAAGCTCAACGAGGACCAGCTGGCACTCTGGCGCCGCGCCAATGTCGGTATCGTGTTCCAATCCTTCCGGCTGATCCCGACCATGACGGCGCTCGAAAACGTCGCGGTGCCGTTGGAATTGGCGGGGGCGCGCGATGCGTTCGATCAGGCGAAGGCAGCACTGACCTCCGTTGGTCTTGGGCACCGGCTCGACCACTACCCAGACCAACTCTCCGGCGGCGAACAGCAGCGCACGGCCCTTGCCCGCGCCTTCGTGGGCGAGCCGAAGCTGCTGCTGGCGGACGAACCCACGGGCAACCTTGATGGCGTCACCGGCAAGCAGATCGTCGATCTGATGTTTGGCCTCTCCCGCCGCCACGGCACCACGGTGCTGCTGATCACCCACGACCTCGACCTCGCGCGCAAGTGCGGCCGGGTCGTGCGGATTGCCGATGGTCTGATTGCCAGCGACGAATTGAGCACGGCGGAGGCGGCGTGATGCTCGCCCTGGCGATCCGCT
>JAAFHH010000066.1 GCA_013297545.1 Alphaproteobacteria bacterium | reverse complement strand
CCGGCGGCCAGGATCTGGCGCGCCTGCAGCGCCTGGCCCAAGCGATCCAGGATGCCTTGCGCACGCTCGGCGACCAGCGTTCCCGCCGGCTGGCGCTGATCGTCGTGCGTGAGCGGCTCTACACCCAGTCCGTCGCGATCCGCGAGGCGGTGACGATGGCGGCCGCCTCGGAAATCCCGGGCCTCGATCTGCGCACCTCGCTGTGGGCGGAAACCGCCAGCAGTGCGACCACCCTGTTGTTCTCCGGCCTGTCCGCCACTCGGCTGGTCGACCTGCAACCGCAGGTCGAGGCGTTTCGCAAGGCGCTGGTCGTGATGGACACGGCCGATGCCGCGATGGGCCGGTCCTCGCCCGAGCGGCAAGTGGCGTTCGATCTGCTCGATAGCCTCGGCACCGGGCCGGAGAGTGTGTTTTTCGTGCGCGAGCGCGAATTGCTGGTCGAAGCCCAGCAGACCGTGCTGATGCGGCGCATCAGCGCGCTGTCCGATGCGTTCGTGGCGTCCGCCGAAGCGCTCTCCAACCAAGTGCGCACCGATACCAGCAGCAGCACTCAAGCCGTGGTCGAGACGATCGGCTGGTACGAGCAGCTGTTCGTGGTGATCAGCATCATCGGCTTCTTGGTCGCACTGGCGACCTTGCTGTATGCGCACTTCGGTGTGGTGCGCCGGCTGCTCGCGGTCAGCCACGCCATGCGGCGCTACGCCGAAGGGGCACCCACTCCAATCACCGATCACAACCGCGACGAAGTGGGCGACATCGCGCGCGCCTACGGCCACATGGTGGGCGTGATCGCGGAGCGCGAAAGCGCACTCGGTGACGCCAAAACTGCCGCTGAGGCCGCGGTGGTTGAGCTGCGCAACACCCAAGCGAGCCTGATCCAAGCCGAAAAGATGGCCTCGCTTGGCGGGTTGGTCGCCGGCGTGGCGCACGAGATCAACACGCCGGTCGGCGTTGGCACCACGGCCGCATCGACCTTGGCGGAGGAAACCAAGGAATTCCGCGCCCTGATGGAAGGCGGTCAGCTGCGCAAGTCCGCGATCACCCGCTTCCTCGACAAGGCGGAAGAATGTGCTGGTCTGATCCTCACCAACCTCGACCGCGCCGCCCACTTGATCCAGAGCTTCAAGCGCGTCGCGGTCGACCAATCGTCCGAAAGCCAGCGGCGCTTTGATCTGGGCGTCTACGTCAACGAGGTGGTAACGGCGCTGAGGCCGGAATTGAAGCGCCAACCGATCGAGGTCGCGTTCGCCGTACCGCCCGGCATCATGTTGGAAACCCTGCCCGGTGCCCTCGCCCAGGTGCTGACCAACCTGGTGATGAACGCAGCGATCCACGCCTTTCCCGACGGCCGCGCCGGCCGCATCGAGATCGGTGCCCGGCGCTTGGCCGACGATGTCGAGGTGTCGGTGGCCGACACCGGTGCCGGCATCCCGGAAGCCAACCTGCACAAGATTTTCGAGCCGTTTTTCACGACCAAGCGCAGCGAAGGCGGCAGTGGCCTTGGGCTACACATCGTGTTCAACTTGGTTACCCACTCGCTTGGCGGGCGCATCCGGGTGGAAAGTGTCGAAGGTCGCGGCTCGCGCTTCGTGCTGGTGATCCCAACACGCCTGGGTGAACAGGTGGTGGCGGCGGCGGCTTAAGCGAACAGCGACGACACCGACTGTTCTTCGCTGACCCGCCGGATCGCTTCGGCCAACAGCGGCGCCATGGTCAGCTGGCGGATGTTTTGGGAGACGCGCACGGCCTCCGTCGCCTGAATCGAGTCGGTGGTCACCAGCATCTCGATCGGCGAGGTGGAGACACGCGCAACCGCCCCGCCGGACAGCACGCCGTGGGTGACGTAGGCCGCAACCGACGTCGCACCGGCATCGCGCAAGGCGACCGCGGCGTTGCACAGCGTGCCCGCACTGTCGACGATGTCATCGACCAGAATGCAGCGCCGGCCCTTCACATCGCCGATGATGTTCATCACTTCCGACACCCCGGCCCGCTCGCGCCGCTTGTCGATGATCGCGAGATCGGCATCCAAGCGCTTAGCCACCTGGCGCGCCCGCACCACGCCACCGACATCGGGCGAGACGATGGTGAGGTCGCGGCAGGTGCCGCTCTCATCGCCGTAGCGTTCGATGATGTCGCGGGCGAGCACCGGCTCGGCGTAGAGGTTGTCGAGCGGGATGTCGAAGAAACCCTGGATCTGGCCCGCATGCAGATCGAGCGTCAGCACTCGGTCGGCACCCGCTGAGGTGATCAGGTTCGCCACCAACTTCGCCGAGATCGGCGTGCGCGGGCCCGACTTCCGGTCCTGGCGCGCATAGCCGTAGTACGGGATCACCGCGGTGATCCGCTTGGCCGAGCCGCGCTTCAGCGCGTCGAGGGCCACCAGCAGTTCCATCAGATTGTCGTTGGCCGGGTAGGACGTCGACTGGATGACGAACACGTCCTCGCCGCGGACGTTCTCGTTGATCTCAACGAACACTTCCATGTCGGAGAAGCGCCGGACACTCGCTTTGGTCAGCGGCAGTGCGAGCGAGGCACAAATCGCCTCGGCGAGCGGGCGGTTGGAGTTACCGGTGAGGATTTTCATGGGTGCCCGCTCTCGAAGGATCAGCCAGGGTGCCCGCAGCGGCCACTGCCCCGCCCGGTCAAAACGCGCGCGGACCCTACACCGACCGTCGCAGAACTGTAAACCTCGGGGCAAAGCGATCCCGCGCACAAATGCCGCACCCGGTTTGGGGGCATCGCGCGGGCGACTTTGATTCAGATCAATGAGGATCTGGCCGGCCCATGAAAGCGTCACGGCGACTGTACCAGCCGGGGTCGCAAGCATCATGGCATCAAAAGCACTGCGCGGTCTGACATCAGCGGAAGTAGGTGCCGCAACAACAGCAGCCCTGCTCTTTTTCGTCTGTCTGATTGTCGCCGGCATGACCGATCATTCGGGCTATGCCTTTCATATGGTGATCTTCACGCTTGCCTCCGGGTGGGCGTTCTTTACGGTCATCAACCGCGGGTTTGACCCGGAGTCAGCACCACCGCCGCGCACGATCGACGGCAAGCCGAACTACAACATGGGCCCGATCAAAGTCGCCACGATCGCTGCCATGGGCTGGGGGATTGCGGGGTTCCTGGTTGGCCTCGTCATCGCGCTGCAGCTCGCGTTCCCCGCCCTCAACTTCGATCTGCCGTGGACCAACTTTGGCCGCCTCCGGCCCCTGCACACGTCCGCCGTGATCTTCGCGTTCGGCGGCAATGTGTTGATCGCAACCTCGCTCTACGTCGTGCAGCGCACCTGTCGCGCGCGGCTTGCGGGCGAGCTTGCCCCCTGGTTCGTGGTGCTCGGCTACAACCTCTTTATCGTGATCGCCGGCACGGGCTACCTGCTCGGCATCACCCAGGGCAAGGAATACGCGGAGCCGGAATGGTACGCGGACTTGTTCTTGACCACGGTATGGGTGACCTACCTGCTCGTGTTCTTGGGCACGATTTGGCGCCGGGATGAACCGCACATCTACGTCGCGAACTGGTTCTTCATCGGCTTCATCGTGACGATTGCGGTGCTGCACCTCGGCAATAACGCTGCCATCCCAGTCTCAATCCTCAGCCCGAAGAGCTACATCATCTGGTCGGGCATCCAAGACGCGATGTTCCAGTGGTGGTACGGCCACAATGCTGTGGGCTTCTTCCTGACCGCCGGCTTCCTTGGAATCATGTACTACTTCATCCCGAAGCGGGCAGAACGGCCGGTCTATTCCTACCGGCTCTCGATCATCCACTTCTGGTCCTTGATCTTCATGTACATCTGGGCGGGTCCCCACCACCTGCACTATACGGCCCTGCCGGATTGGGCGCAGACGCTGGGGATGACCTTCTCGATCATGCTGTGGATGCCCTCTTGGGGCGGCATGATCAACGGCTTGATGACCTTGTCGGGCGCTTGGGACCGGCTGCGCACGGACCCGGTGCTGCGGATGATGGTGGTCTCCGTCGCGTTCTACGGCATGGCGACCTTCGAAGGCCCGCTGATGTCGATCAAGGCGGTGAATGCGCTGTCGCACTACACCGATTGGACGATCGGCCACGTGCATTCCGGCGCGCTGGGCTGGGTTGGCTACATCTCCTTCGGGGCGATCTACTGCCTGGTGCCGTGGCTGTGGAAGAAGGAACGGCTCTATTCCGACCGGCTGGTCGAGTGGCACTTCTGGATCTCCACCATCGGCATCGTGCTCTACATCAGCGCCATGTGGGTGTCCGGCATCATGCAGGGCCTGATGTGGCGGGCGTACACCAACCTCGGCTTCCTCGAATACTCGTTCGTCGAAACCGTCGAGGCGATGCACCCCTACTATGTGATCCGCGCCCTCGGTGGCCTGTTGTTCCTCTGCGGCGCCTTGATCATGGCCTACAATCTCTGGCGGACGATTGTTGATCCGGCGGTGCGCTCTGTCGCCGTCGCTCGCCAATCCGTTCCCATGGCGGCGGAGTAACCCGCGATGACGGATCTGACCCACAGCCACAAGAAGCCCACCCTGTGGGCGCGCCACAAGATCTTCGAGACCAACTCGATCATCATGATCATCGGCGTGTTGATCGTGATTTCGATCGGTGGTCTGGTGGAAATCGCCCCCCTGTTCTACTTGAGCTCAACCATCGAGCGGGTCCAGGGCATGCGCCCCTACACCCCGCTGGAGTTGGCGGGCCGCGAGATCTACGTCCGCGAGGGCTGCTACAACTGCCACAGCCAAATGGTGCGCCCACTGCGCGACGAGATCGAGCGCTACGGCCCCTACAGCCTGGCGGCGGAGAGCATGTATGACAAACCGTTCCAGTGGGGCTCCAAGCGCACCGGGCCGGACTTGGCACGGGTGGGCGGCAAGTATTCGGATGAATGGCACGTCCAGCACTTCAACGCGCCGCGCGCCCTCGTGCCGCAATCGATCATGCCGGGCTACCCGTTCCTCGCCCAGCGACCGCTCGACGCCGATCACATCGTGGGCGCGATGCAGGCAAACCGCGTCGGCGGCGTGCCCTACTCCGACGAGCAGATCGCCAACGCTGTGAGCGATCTGCGGGCCCAGCACGACCCCGAGCATCCCGGTGCTGAAGGCTTCCAGCGCCGATATCCCAAAGCCCTGCAGCGGGACTTCGATGGTGATCCCCGCACAGTGACCGAAGCCGACGCCCTGGTCGCCTACCTGCAAATGCTGGGTACGTTGGTTGACTTCAAAGTCTACGACAACAAAGCCAACTTCCGCTAACGGAGGGCACGATGGCCCAAATGTATCAATGGCTTGCGAGCATCGCCCAGTCGTTTGGCGCGATCTATTTCGTGGCCCTGTTCGCCCTCATAGTGGCCTACGCACTGTGGCCAAAGAACCGCGCGAAGTTCGACCGCGCCGCCCACGTTCCTCTTGATCGTGAGTAAGTCATGAGCGAAGCGAAACACGGCCCCGATCTCGACACGCCCACCGGTCAAACCACCACCGGGCACAGCTGGGACGGCATCAAGGAACTGAACACGCCGCTGCCGCGCTGGTGGCTGTGGACATTCTATCTCACCATCCTGTGGGCCGTCGGCTACTGGATTGCCTATCCCGCCTGGCCGCTGATCGCGAGCCACACGACCGGTGTGCTGGGCTATTCCAGCCGGGCCGAGCTCGCACAGGCGATGACCGCGCTTGAGGCCCGGCGCGATGTGCAAAGTGCGGGCTTGCGCCAAGCGACGGTCGACCAGATCGCCGCTGACCCTGCCCTCACCCGCATGGCGATCGCCCGCGGCCGCGCGGCGTTCGGCGACAATTGCGTTGGCTGTCACGGCCAAGGCGGCGCCGGCGGCATCGGCTATCCGAACTTGACGGACGATGAATGGATCTGGGGCGGCACCCTCGCGGACATCGAGCTCACCTTGCTGCACGGCGCGCGCTGGAGCCAGGACAACCGCACCCGCACCGGCGACATGCTGGCGTTCGGCAAGCTTGGCCTGATGCAACGGGCACAAGCTGAAAGCGTGGTCGAATACGTTCGCTCGATCGCCGGGCTCGATGTCGAACGCGGTGCTGATCTCGCGCGCGGCCGGCAGCTGTTCGTCGAACACTGCGTGTCGTGTCATGGCAGCGAGGGGAAGGGCAACCGCACGCTGGGCGCGCCTGACCTGACCGACGCGATCTGGCTCTACGGCTCGTCGCGCACGGTGCTGGTCGAAACTGTGCTGAACGGGCGCGCCGGCATCATGCCGGCCTGGGCCGGGCGCCTCGACCCCGTGACGATCAAAGCGCTCACCGTCTACGTCCACAGCCTGGGTGGTGGCCAGCGCTGATGTCTATGCCAGCCGAGACAGACGATGATGGCCCGCTCTACGCGCCAGCGCCGAAAGTCTATCCGCAGAGCATTGCGGGGCGCTTCCGTCGCATCAAGACCAGCTTGCTGATCGTCTGCCTCGGCATCTACTACATCTTGCCGTTTATTCGCTGGAATCGCGGGCCAAATCTGCCGGACCAGGCGGTTCTGATCGACTTCGAGCGCAAGCGGCTCTACTTTTTCTTCATCGAGCTGTGGCCGCAGGAAGTCTACTACCTCACCGGCCTGCTGATCCTGGCCGCTTTGACCTTGTTCTTGATGAACGCCGTCGCAGGACGCCTGTGGTGCGGGTATCTGTGCCCACAGACCGTGTGGACCGATCTGTTCCTCAAGGTTGAACGCGCGATCGAAGGCGACCGCCGAGAGCGCATCAAGCGCGATGGCTTGGCCTGGACGCTCGATACCTGGGCGCGCAAAATCACCAAGCATTTTCTCTGGCTGATGATCGCCTGGTGGACCGGCGGGGCCTGGGTGCTCTACTTCAACGACGCGCCCACCCTGGTGCGCGCGTTGACCTACTTCCAGGCACCCGTCGCGGCCTACGCCTGGATTGGCATCCTGACCTTCACGACCTACTCCCTGGCCGGGCACCTGCGCGAGCAAGTGTGCCTCTACATGTGCCCGTGGCCGCGCATCCAGGCAGCCCTCACCGACGCTGACGCCCTCAATGTCGCCTACCGCTACGACCGCGGCGAGCCGCGCATGGCGGTCAAGCGCGTAGCCCTGGAGCACGCGGCGGGCCGGCCGGCCGGCGACTGCATCGATTGCAACCAGTGCGTCGCCGTCTGCCCGACTGGAGTGGATATCCGCGACGGCGCTCAACTCGGCTGTATCCAATGCGGCCTGTGCATCGATGCCTGCGACCAAGTGATGACCAAGGTTGGCCGGGCAACCGGCCTGATCGGCTACGACACCGAAGCGGCAATCGCCGCCCGCGCGTGCCAGGCAATCCCGCCAAAGCGTCGGATTGTGCGCGTGCGAACGGTGCTCTATGCCGCGATCATCGCGTTGGTGGGCAGCGCCATGCTGTACCAGCTGGCGACCCGCCAGGTGTTGAGTGTGAATGTGGTGCACGAACGCACGCCGCTCTACACGACCTTGCGCGACGGGTCGATCCGCAACGCCTATACGCTCAGGCTCGCCAACAAGCAGCCGGAAGAACGCTTCGTTGCGATCAGCCTTCAAGATCTCAGCGGTGCGGACCTCACGGTCGCTGGTGCGGCCACCACCCACGGCGATCCCGTGGTGTTGGTGCCGGCCGACAGCACGCTCGAAGTCCGCGCGTTTGTCAGCGTGCACCGCCGCGACCTCAGCGCCGCATCCCAGCCGATCACCTTCATCGTCACCGACGTCACCGCGAAGACAACGGCGCGGGTGCGTGACAACTTTTTCGGACCGTGAGGCCGGCGATGGGCTGTTGCGGCTTTCTTCCAACTGTCCAGGATACGAGGTGGATCATGGATCGCACGTCTTCAGTCCCCTTCGTACTGACCGGCCGCCATGTGCTGGCATTGTTCGTCGGCTTCTTCGTGATCGTCGGCACGGTCAATGGCGTGATGCTGCGGGCAGCAATGACCACGATGCCGGGCTCGGAAGCGCGCAACGGCTATGCGCTGAGCCAACGCTTCAACGCGGAGCTTGCCGCGGCGGCTGAGCAGGAAGCGCGCGGTTGGCAGGCCAGCGCCGCCACGGAGCGGTTCGGCGATGGGCTCGCGATCACCATCACCGTGCGCGACCGCGACGGCCTGCCGCTGGCGGCACTGGCGGTCGAGGCGGTGGCGACGCACCCGACCGATCGCAACCTCGACCAGCGTCTGCAGGTGGTGGAAGCCGCCCCCGGCCGCTATGTCGCGCGCACCGAACGCATCGCCGATGGCGCCTGGACGCTGGTGCTGCAGGCCCGCGACAGCGAAGGGGCGCCGGCCCTCTACACCTCGCGCAACCGCATCCAGATCGGTCGTGCGTCATGACCACCCTGAACCCCGATCTCACCGGCTTCCTGGTGCCGGTGGCGGAGACGACATCGCGCCTCGATCTCGCCGTCGAGGGCATTCGCTGTGCCGGCTGCATGGCAACGATCGAACGCGAGGTCGGCCGGCTCGACGGTGTCGTCAGTGCCCGCGTCAACCTGACGGACAAGCGCCTGCGCTTGACCGTGAACGACACCACCGCCCCTGCCCGGGTGCTGCAGCGGCTGGAGGATCTGGGCTTTCGCGCCTATCCGTTCTCACCACGCGCCCACACGGATCAGAGTGCGATCGAACAGCGCCGCCTGACCCGGGCGCTGGTGGTCGCCGGGGTCGCGGCGATGAACATCATGCTGCTGTCGGTCTCGGTCTGGAGCGGGCACGCGAGTGAACTCGACCCGCTGGCGCGCGATTTCTTCCACTGGATTTCCGCCCTGATCGCCCTGCCGACTGCGGCCTATTCCGGCCGGCCGTTCTTCGACAGCGCGATCCGGGCGCTCAAAGCCCGCCGGGTCAATATGGATGTGCCGATCTCGCTCGGCATCTGCCTCGCGCTTGGTCTGTCGGTGTTCGAAACCTGGTCCAGCCACGAGCACGCCTACTTCGACGGCGTGGTCATGTTGCTGTTCTTGCTGCTGATCGGCCGGGTGCTGGAACAGGCGATGCACCGCCGCACTCGCGCGGTTGCCGCCAACTTGGCCGCCCTGCGCGCCGAACACGCGAGTGTCGCGCAAGCCGATGGCAGCTGGGTCGAATGCCCGGTCGACACGGTCGCGGTGGGCGCGCGCCTGTTGGTCCGGCCGGGCGAGCGCATCCCTCTCGATGGTGCCGTGCTCACCGGCCGGTCAGACATCGACCAGAGCCTGGTCACAGGCGAGACGGCACCGCGCGCGGTCTCCCCGGGGGACACGGTCTATGCCGGCACGCTGGCGATGTCGGGCACGCTGACCGTGCGGGTGGATCGCGCGCATGACCGCACGCTGCTCGCCGATGTCGAGCGGTTGCTGGCGCAGGCGAGTGAGACCAAGGGGGCTTACGTTACGCTGGCCGACCGTGCTGCGCGCCTCTACCCGCCGATCGTCCACACGGTTGCCCTCGCCACCTTCCTCGGCTGGATGCTGGCGGGTCTGGCCTGGACCGAAGCACTGGCGATTGCGATCACCGTGCTGATCATCACCTGCCCGTGCGCACTGGGATTGGCTGTGCCGACGGTGCAGATCGTTGCCGCCGGTGCTCTCTTCAAGCGCGGTGTGCTGGTCAATGCCGGCGATGCGTTGGAGCGCCTCGCCATGATCGACCACGTGGTGTTCGACAAGACCGGCACTTTGACGGAACCAACGCCTGCGATCGCCAACCTCGCCGCGGTGCCGCCGCACATCCAGGCGATCGCTGGCCGCTTGGCGCTCGCGAGCCGCCATCCCCTCGCCGCTGCCATCGCCCGGGCGACCGGGGCAACCCTGCCGCTCGACGACGCAACCGAGACGCCGGGCGCTGGTGTCACCGCCGTCCTCGATGGTGTGGAGGTGTGGCTCGGCAGTCCGGCGTTCGTTGGTGCGGATGCCCAAGCGTGCGTCCTCGCACACCAGTACCCGAGTGCGTCGATGGTTGCCGTCCGCGTCGGCACCGAGACCGCCGTGTTCGCCCTGCGGCAGCCCGTCCGCACGGATGCCCGTGCGACGGTGGCGGCGTTGCGCGCCGCTGGGTGGCCCGTCGAGATCGTCTCCGGCGACCGGGCGACCGCCGTGGCGGAGGTGGCAGCCGCCGTGCAGGTCCAGGATTGGACCGCCGGCGCACGGCCAGCCGACAAGGTGGCGCGCCTGCACGCCCTCACTCAGGCAAAACGTCACCCGCTGATGATCGGCGACGGGCTGAACGACGCGCCAGCACTGGCCGCCGCCCACGCCTCGATCGCGCCCGTCTCAGCCGCCCACGTCACCCAAGCGCAGGCGGACTTCCTGCTGCTCGGCAACCGCTTGAGCCTCAGCCTCGACAGTATCCAGATCGCGCGGCGCGCCCGAACCCTGATGATGCAGAACCTGTGGTTCTCGGCACTCTACAACCTGGTCGCGGTGCCGATCGCGGTGCTCGGCCACGCGACGCCGCTGGTTGCGGCACTCGCCATGTCTGGCTCGTCCTTGATCGTGATGCTGAACGCACTGCGCGCCCAAACCCCACAGGAGATCCGCTGATGGACATCCTGATCGTACTGATCCCGCTTGCCCTCATCCTCGCTGGCGTGTGGCTCGCCACGTTCCTCTGGTCGCTGCACAGCCAGCAGTATGAGGACTTAGAAGGGGCTGCCCACCGGGCGCTCAGTGATGAGGATCGGTGAGAAAGCAGGCTTGAGTCCGGATCCTCTCGCGTCGTATCCCTAGGACTGAGCGATCAACGAGGTGCGGCATGGGTGAAACTGGGCCAGCAGACGATGACACCGCGGCGCCAAAGCTCTCGTTCGGGCGGCTCTTGATGTCGATCCCTGTCGACATCTCGGACTTGGTCGAGCGCGATCAAACACCGATGCGCGAGGTCATTTTCGACTTTCCTGTCGATGAAGACAGTGCAAAGTCTTGAGTAGCAGAACCACAGATGAACCCCTCCCCCCGTAAGCGG
>JAAFHH010000065.1:1046-11192 GCA_013297545.1 Alphaproteobacteria bacterium | reverse complement strand
CTCGCCATGCTGGCGCAGACCGGCACGGATGAGGCGGTGGCAGCGCTCGCATCCCAAGCCCAGCGTGCGAGCACGATGACCGAAAGCCTGGCGGCCCTCGTTAGCCTCGTGAACCTGCCCTCCGGCGTGGGCGAGGCGGAGATTGACACGGCACTCACCCGTTTTGCCGAACGCTGGCACACCGAACCCTTGGTGATGGACAAGTGGTTCAGCCTGCAAGCGTTGGCGCCGCGCGCCGATACGCTCGACCGGGTCAAGCGCTTGACCCGCCACCCATCGTATGATCCGCGCAACCCGAATAAGATCTACAGCTTGATCCGGGCGTTTGCGTCCAACCAAGCGCAGTTCCACCGGGCCGATGGGGCGGGCTATCAGTTTCTGGCCGATCAGGTGATCGCCCTCGATCCGGTCAACGGCAAGGTCGCCGCGCGCATCGTGCCCCCCTTGGGCCGGTTCCGCCGCTTCGATGAGGCGCGCGCAACCCTGATGCGCGCCCAGTTGCAGCGCATCGCCGCTGAGCCCACTCTCAGCGCGGACGTGTTCGAAATTGTCTCGAAGAGCCTGGACGCCTGACCCCCACGGGTGATCTATCACCCAAACCCCTTTGGAGAGGAAACCCCATGGACGGCCAAGATCTGCCGCGCGCCACCCTCGCCCTCAAAGACCCAAGCCTGCTGCGCCAGCAGTGCTTCGTCGATGGGGCCTGGATCGATGCCGATGATGGCGCCACCATCACGGTCACCAACCCCGCGACCGGCGAGATCGTCGCGACCGTGCCGAAAATGGGCACGGCAGAGACCCGCCGCGCGATCGAAGCCGCCAACCGCGCGTTCCCCGGCTGGGCCGCCAAGGTCGCCAAGGATCGCAGCCTGATCCTTAAGCGCTGGGGCGATCTCATCCTCGCCAACCTGGATGATCTGGCCCAGATCATGACCGCCGAGCAGGGCAAGCCGCTCGCCGAAGCCAAGGGCGAGATCGCGTCGGGTGCCGGGTTCCTTGAGTGGTTCGCCGAAGAGGGCCGGCGGGTCTATGGCGACACCATCCCGCAGCACCAGCCGGACAAGCGGATCTTGGTGCTGAAGCAGCCGATCGGCGTGTGTGCGGCGATCACGCCGTGGAACTTCCCGTCTTCGATGATCACCCGCAAGCTCGGTCCGGCCCTCGCAGTTGGCTGCACCATGGTGCAAAAGCCCGCCTCGCAAACCCCGTTGTCGGCTCTCGCACTGGCGGTGTTGGCGGAACGCGCCGGCGTGCCGGCTGGCGTGTTCTCGATCGTCACCGGCTCCGCCAGTGCGATCGGCGACGAGATGACCAGCAACCCGATTGTGCGCAAGCTCACCTTCACCGGCTCGACCGAGATCGGCAAGATGCTAGCGGCGAAGTGCGCCGGCACCATGAAGAAGATCTCGATGGAACTCGGCGGCAACGCGCCGTTCATCGTGTTCGATGACGCGGATATCGATGCCGCCGTCGACGGCGCCATGATCTCGAAGTACCGCAACGCCGGGCAAACCTGCGTGTGTGCGAACCGGCTTTATGTCCAAGCTGGGGTGTACGACGCGTTCGCGGCGAAGTTCGCGGCCAAGGCGAAGGCTCTGGTGGTCGGCAATGGTGCTGCCACCGGCACGACGCAAGGCCCGCTGATCGATGGCGCGGCGGTCGCTAAGGTCGAGGAACACATTGCCGACGCCCTCTCCAAGGGTGCGACCGTGTTGGCCGGCGGCAAGCGCCACGCGCTCGGCGGTAGCTTCTTTGAACCGACCGTGCTGACCGGCGTGACCCAGGGCATGAAGGTCGCCAAAGAGGAAACCTTCGGGCCGCTGGCACCGCTGTTCCGGTTCGAGACCGAAGCCGACGTGATTGCGATGGCGAACGACACCGAATACGGGCTTGCCGCCTACTTCTACAGCCGCGACATCGGCCGGATCTTCCGGGTTGGCGAAGCGCTGGAATACGGCATGGTCGGTATCAACACCGGCATGATTGCGACCGAAGTGGCACCGTTCGGTGGTGTGAAGGAAAGCGGGCTCGGCCGCGAAGGCTCGAAGTACGGTCTCGATGACTATCTGGAGATCAAGTATCTGCAGATCGGCGGGGTCGATAAGTAGCCAGCCTCTGTCGTGCCGTCGCTGCGATCGCGGCGACGGCACGATAGGGCTATCCCACCCCCCCACACTGCTGTGCTAGCCTTCGCCCAGGCGCGCCACGAGGGTGCTGCCGGCAGTTCAAGGGGTCCTGGCGCGCCCATGTCGATCAAATCCCACACCATCACCTACAGCCTTGGCCGCAATCAGACGGCGAATGGCTTCCTGATCGCCCAGAACGATGCCGTCGTCGGCTTCGCCTTCGGCGATCCGATGTCGCGCTTTACCTTCTATTCCTTCGACAATCGGCTGAAGGATCTGGAGAAGATGGTGTTCCGCGGCATTGAGGACATCGAGGGCTCGATCATGACCCTGATGGATGCCCGCACCAAAGATAAGCCGGAACCGGCAGCCAAGCTCGACGATCTTTAGGCCATGCCGTATCGGGCACTCGACCGGGCGGTCGCGCTCGGCATTTTCGCGTTCTCGGCCGCGTACTTCTTGCTCGCCTGGAACTTGCGCATTCCGCCGTCGAGCGACGACAGCCCGCTGTCCGCGCGGTCGTTCCCGTTCGCCCTTGGGCTGATCGCCATGGTGCTGTCGGCTGCGATCGCGCTGAAGCCATCGGGTGGCGATCGCACGATCAGCTTTGAGCGCGCGGCGTGGATGCGCACCATCTTGCTGGCTGGGTTGATGGGGTTCTACGCGCTCGCCATCACCCGGCTGGGGTTCGTGCCGACGGCGAGCCTGTTCCTCGCCGGTGGTTTTGCCGTGCTGGGCGAACGCCGGCCCTTGGTGTTGGCGGCGGTCGCACTCGGTGTGTCGCTCAGCTTCTGGTTCTTGTTCCGCCAGCTCGACGTTGACTTGGATTGGGGCTGGTTCGGGAGGATCTGGTCATGATCGAAGGCCTCTTGTCCGGCCTGATGGCGCTGACCGACCCGGCCAACCTGTTGCTGCTGGTCGGTGGCTGCATGCTCGGCACCTTCATCGGCATGATGCCGGGATTGGGGCCGGTCACCGCCGTGTCGCTGCTGATCCCGGTGACCTATGGGCTCGGCCCCTCGGGTGCCATGATCCTGCTGGCTGCGGTCTATTATGGTGCCATGTTTGGCGGCTCGACCGCGTCCGTGCTGATCAATGCACCGGGCGAGTCGAGTTCGGTGCCGACCACGTTTGACGGCTACCCGCTGGCGAAATCCGGCCACGCCGGCAAGGCGCTCGCCTTGTGTGCGTGGGGGTCGTTCGTCGGTGGCACGATTGCGACCATTCTGCTGATGGTCGCGGCCCCCACCTTGTCTGCCTGGGCGGTTGGGTTTCAGGGGTCAGAGTACTTCGCCCTCATGGTGCTGGGCCTGACCGCGGTCGCTGCCTTCACCGACGAAGGCGGGGTGATGAAGGCGCTGCTCACCACCGTGCTCGGCCTGATGCTCGCGACCATGGGCACCGACATCGCCGACGGTGTGGAGCGCTACACCTTCGGCATCGCGGATTTGTCCGACGGCCTGTCCTTCGTGTTGCTGGCGATGGCGGCGTTTGCGCTCTCCGAGGCGCTGATGGCGGCATTGCACAACGCCAAACTGTCTGAAGAGGCGAAGGCGGCTGCGCGCGGCAAGATCGGCTCGCTCAAGCTTTCTGCCGCTGAGGTGCGCGATGTCGCCCCGACGGCGGTGCGGTCCTCGATCATCGGCTTCATCGTCGGTGTGCTGCCGGGGGCGGGGGCGACGATCGCGGCCTTCATGTCCTACGCGGTCGAACGCAACCTCGCCCGCGGGCCGGCACGCGAGATGTTCGGCAAGGGGTCCTTGCGCGGCATCACCGCACCGGAAACCGCCAACAATGCCGCCGCCGGTGGCGCTTACGTGCCGCTGCTGACACTCGGGATTCCAGGCTCCGGCACCACGGCGGTGATCTTGGGTGCCTTGATCACACTCGGCGTGCAGCCCGGCCCGCAGCTCTACACCCAGCATTCGGAGGTGTTCTGGGCGGTGGTTGCGTCGATGTACATCGGCAATCTGATCTTGCTGGTGATCAACCTGCCGCTGATCCCCTACATCGCCCGCACACTCGCGATCCCCGAGACCATGCTGGTGCCGCTGATCTTGTTCTTCTGCTTGATCGGCGTGTACCTGGTCAGCTTCAACCCGTTCGACCTCTGGCTGATGCTGGCGCTGGCCCTGGTGTGCGTGATCTTGCGCCTGGTCGACTATCCAATGGCGCCGCTGCTGCTTGGCTTCGTGCTGGGTAAGCTGATGGAAGAGAACTTGCGCCGCGCCCTCAACGTCCACGACGGCTCGTTCGCATTCCTGTGGGAACGGCCGGTCACCTTGGCGCTAATGCTGGTGTCGGTTGGGTGTATTCTGGCGCCGGTGATCGGGCGGTTGAGGCGGTAGTAGAGAGTGTTCACTTGACGTCGGTCTATCGACTGCGTTGGGTTACGGGATTGTTTACCGGACGCCATCCTCCAAAACCGCTTCTACTTTTCTATAGATCAGTAGGGGTGTAAGTCCGTAGTAACCGGCTGGACGGCCCATGGCTCTTTGGGAAATTCCAGCGAGGTGTATAGCCATTTGTCCCGCCCCAGCCCCGGTCGTATCAGCAATGAGTTGAATCATGCTTCGGCCGTCATCGGCAAGAAAATCAGGATCGTATGGCAGTGCATCAACTATGCCGAGAACACTCCAGTCGCCGGAGAGAAGCGGTCCATGCTTTAAAATTATGTCGGTCGAATTTCCAACAACAGAATTCTCGTCAAGGCTAAACCAAGCGCTTACTGACCGGCCAAGGAGGTGACCTTGAAGCTTATGAGGTAGACTTGGTATCATTTTGAGCATGAGATTCCACTCGTTTTTCATAGACGCCAGCTCAGCGGTGCCAATGTTCGGGTTGTTTTTTTTGGCTTGGTTGATGTTCTGCAAGATACCGGCGTCAAACAGAGTCTTTTTAAGCTCTGGGATCTCCCAGACGACCTTGAGTAGTGACATGTCGGAGACAATCAGCTTTCCAGAGGTCACCACAAATTGGCCAAGCCTCGATGTTTGGTCCAGTTGGCGCGACACCAATCGGCGTTCCTCAAGAAAATCCAAAAGTGCCCGCGCATTCGTCCAAAACGGATCGTACGAACGTTCACTGGACTCGCTCCCTGAGATACCAGTGCGCCGTGTAACAGAGCCGCCGAGTCCTCCGAGCAACGCGATCCCACCGACGCGCACAGAGCCGTCACCGCCCGTCTGCTCAGAAACACTCTCAGACTGCTTGAGACCGGTCAGATGACCCGACGGATCAAACTGCGCCAGGAAGGACCCAACCCGCCGCGCGTCCTGATACAAAAAATCAAGGATGAAATCTGGCGCCGGATCGGCGGGCGCCGCGGCGGATGCTGGTTCGCCGTTCGTCGACATAGGCTCGTACCTGCGCTTGCTGCTCTAAAAGTCTGTTGTATTCGGCTAAGCCCGCACTTTCAATAGAGTCGGGTTGCAAAACCTGCTGGTCATTCTGGGGTGGGCTGTTGCTGGGCTTGCGTTGTTTGGTCATCGTCCGGGCACTCCGAAAACGCCCCGCTCCATCAACAAAACAGTTCTCCGGGAAAAATATCGCGAGTCCGATTCGCCGTAAAGGATCAATCTGTCCAGAGGAAGCGCAGCACTACCTAAGCGATTGTTTTCAAACGCAGAGCAGATCCGTCATGTGGGACGCGTCAGCCATCGCCCGATCCGGCGACGCACACCAGATCGGGCGACAGTTCAGAAACCCTTAGCCTTTCGCCACCAGCGCCTGCTGGTAGATCCACGGCATGTGCTGCCACAAGGTGGCGTAGGTTTTGGCTTCCGCCGTGTTGGGGGCACCGGGGCTGTTGGTCCAGGAAGCCTGTGGCGGATAGGCATCGTTGGCCGATCCCATCGGGGCTGGTGCCAAGAGATATTGCGGCATCGCCCAGGTGCCGTCCGGCTGGGCCGGCAGGTTGTAGAGGCCGGGGGCCGTCGTCGCACCCGGCACAATTGGCCCGCCTTGCAAGGCCACTTGCGTGCCCATGTGGACATAGTTCAGCGGCGGCAGGCCGTTGAAGAATTTGACCAGCAGCGGCCCGAGCACCGGGACTTTCTCGATCAGGTTGGTCAAGAACGCGAGGCTGCCCGGGTCATTCACCGAATAGAGCGGCTGCAAGGTCAAGGCCAGCTGCGGCACGCTGTCCAGCGTGTTCATCACGCAAAACGCGCGGTCGAGCCCGAAGGTCAGCGTCGACGCGTAGGAGAAGTAATCGTTGCCCGGCTTCGGCTGCGCGAAGGCGTAGAGCTTGACGTCGAACGTCGCCCCGGCAATCGGCTGGGTCATCAGCCAGCCCGCCGCGAGCGAGGCCATGCCGGCGCCCAAGCTGTGGCCGGTAACGTAGATCTTGATCGGCTTGCCGTGGGCACCTTTAGCAATCGTCTCCAATATGCCGGTCAGCGTGTTGCGGTGGGGCAACAGGCCACTGCCGCCGTGACCGGTCTCCGGCAGGTTCACAAAATCAGCTGCGAAATCGAGCGATTCCAGCGCCAAGCGGAACCCGGCATGCACCTTGGCGCGGTCGGACACGCCGGGGATGGTCGCGGCACAGTAGGACCGGTCACTCTTGGAATGGAGCGCGATATAGGCCTTCACGGCCGGCGGGATGTGGATCAGATCCAGCAGATCTTGGATCACGTGGCCGGCCTGGCCGAGCGCCTGTTCCGCGATGGCGACCGCATCGGCCACTTCAGCCGCGTAGTCGCACGGGCCAGCCGGCACCATCAGCGCGATGGCGTCTTCGATCGCGTTGCCCGCCGTCATCGTGCCGCGGAATGCCAAGCAGTAGGCATCGAGCTTCGGGTTGTAGGCGAGGAACGCCTGGTTCGACGGGGTCGGTACTTTCGGGTTCTTGGTCGCGAAGGACACCGCGATCGAATGCACCCAGGTCGGCTTGAAGCCTTCGCGAATACCGGCGATCCATCCGGCCGGCCAGCGGTGGTAGAGCAGGGACGGCAGCACTTTGGTGGTGGTATCCGTCACCGTATCGACAATCGGCGCGCCATCGGCGGCGGCGAACGGATCGAGGGCTGCGAACTCCGTACCACCGCCGAAGCGCGGCAGCACGCCACTGACGGCGGCGGCCAGCCGCAAGATATCCATACACTCAGCAGCATCGTATCCGGGCTTAAAGGTCGTCAGTGTCATGGCTGCGTCTCCAGTTTAGCGCGCAGCCGGAGTATAAGGATCGGTCTGATGACGTGGAACGCTCAATTTCCTGCGTATTTGTGACGTAGAGCCGGACTGCGCGCAGCAGCCCGGCGCTCCGTCGGCCTGCCTAGCGCGCGGCGAAGCAGTAGAACAACCCGGCCCCACCGGTGGAACGCAGGTCCGCCTGACTACACCCACCATCAGGCCCACGGGTTGGGTGGGACATGTTCCAGGACCGCGCGGCGGGTGTGTCGCTAAGGCCAACCCGGTCGTGGTGGCCGGTCATCGCGGCACCGGTGGTGCTGCTGGTCCAGTTGGAACAAGTGCGATCCTCGCCCGCCGGGAACGCCATGCCCTGGTCGGTCGACCCGGTGAGGATGTCGTGCTGGTTCGGCTGATCGCCGCGCCCGGGCACGATTGCACCGCGTTCAGTGAGTGCAGTCTCCTTGCCGATGTGCGAATTGCCGTGCAGTTCAGCAACCGAGCGCGCGATCAGCTCACCCTTGGCGTTGTACCAGGGGCCGGTGCCGATGCGGTCGCGCGCGTTCACCGCCCCCGCCCCTTGGGTCGAGAGATAGGCGCGCCAAACCCGGCCGCGCACGCCGGCCGCTTCGGCCAGGCGCTGGCAATGGGCGTCCGCCCCGGCGAGCCCGCCGAGGTTGGCACCCTGGCCAAGCCCGACCGAGGTGATGAAAAACGACATCGGCTGCTGCTGCGCCATGGCCGGTGCGACACCTGCGACGGCTGCAACCACCGCCAAACCCAAGATCTGAGCACGCATCATGGTTCCCTCCCCCACTATGACTGTGGATATGTGGACCCTAGCGTGAAACCGGGCAGACCCGCTAGGGCAGGCGCGCCAATTCGCCGTACCTGTTCGCGGCGCGGACGGTTCAAGATTGCACGCAGATGCCGAACCCAGCCCTCGTCCGCTTCGCCCATGTCCGGTCCGTCGTCGCAAGCCGTCCGCTTGGCGACTACCTGGCCGGCCGGTTTCTCGCGATGGTGGGGGCCTGGATGTTCCGGATCACCATCGGCTGGGTGGTGTGGGACAGCACGGAATCGCCATCGCTCTTGGGTGCGGCGACGGCAGCGTTACTGGCGCCACAAACCATCCTGGCACCGTTCGCCGGGGTGATCGCGGACCGGCGCGATCGCAAGCGCGTGTTGCAGCTGACCAATGCCGCCAATGGCATCATCAAATGCGTGACCGGCGTGCTCGCACTCTCGGGCCTTTTGTCGCTCGAGGTGTTGTTCGGCTGCATTGTGCTGGCGAGTGCAGCCGACGCACTCGACCAAGCCTCCGCCAAGACCACGGTTGCCTCGCTGGTTGCGGACGACGATGTGACGACGGCGATTTCGATCAATTCGGTGCTGTTCAACCTCGCGGGCTTCGTCGGCCCCGCGGTCGCAGGTGGCGTGATTGCGCTGACTGCGCCGTGGCTCGCCTTTGTCCTCTCCGGCACGCTGTCGCTGCTGTTCGTCGCAAGCTTGAGGCGCGTGCCTGCCCTGCCGCCGGAGCCGACCACGACCAAAACCGGGTTCTTGGCCGACATCGCTGCGGCTGCGCGCTACGTGGTTGCGGCACCGCTGATCCGCTGGATTTTTCTGCTGCACGTCGCCTCCGCCACGCTTGCGCGACCGTTCATGGACTTTATCCCCGGCATCGTCGGCAGCCTGTTCGATGGCGGTGCGTTTGAAGTGGCGATGATGACCAGCGCTGTCGGCCTTGGCGCGGTTGGGGGTGGCTTGTGGCTGGCGCAACGCGACAATGCGGGCGGGGTGCTGCCGGTAGTGCTGGGGGCGTTTGTCTCCCTCTCTCTGGTGCTGGTGGCTTGCGCGTGGAGCCCGTATTTCTGGCTCGCCGTCGTCCTCGCCGCGATCGCTGGTTTCGGCATGATCGTGCGTGCCGCCGGCCTGCAAACCCTGCTGCAGACCGAGGCGGACAAGCCGATGCGCGGGCGGGTGATGGCGTTCTACGGCATGGTGCTGAACGGTGGCGCCATCCTCGGCGCCATGGCCATCGGCTTTTTGGGCGAGCATTTCGGCTTGAGCCTCGCCCTGACAACATCGGTGTCGGCCGCGATGGTGGTGTTCCTGCTGGTGCGCGGTCCGCTGACGCGGGCGGCACCCCGTACGGCCTAAGGTTCAGTTGATTGTATGATTCCAGTCTGCTACTGGCCGCGTCACCTCCTGCTATCGAGATCGGCCATGCCCGTAACCCGCCTGATCGCTGTCCTTGCCCTTGGCCTGCTGGCTGCCTGTTCGCAGCCCGCACGCGTGAACGAAATGGCGGTGTTCACGACCGGCGGCGAAGCGCTCGCCTCCGAACGGGCACCTGCCCTCGCCCAAGCCGTCACCATCGGCACCATCGAGGGGGGCAGCATCACCACCGGGGTCAACCCTTCGCAGGTCGACAACGAGGCGCTGCGCGGTGCGCTGGAGCTGACCATGGTCAGCCACCGGATCTACGCCGCGCCGTCACAAGCGCGCTATCGCCTGTCGGGTATCCTGCAGGAGCTGCGCCAGCCGTTCTTTGCCTTTGATATGACGGTGACCAGCAACATCCTGTGGACGATGGTCGAAGCCGCCTCCGGCACGGCGGTCTGGCAGGATTTGGTCGTCACCCCCCACACCGCCCGGCTCGGTGAGGCTCTACTCGGCGTCGAACGCTTGCGCGTTGCGAACGAGGGCTCGATCAAAGCGAACCTCACCGAGCTGATGCGCCGGCTCGCCAATTTCCGTCCGGGCGCGCCGGTTGCACCAACTGCACCGCTGGCGCCACCGAGCAGTTAGAGCCGGCCAGGCATGCAGTAACCCAACTTTTCACGGATAGCGCCCGCTCGCCATTGCGTTGCAGCAAGCGGCA
>JAAFHH010000065.1:0-1036 GCA_013297545.1 Alphaproteobacteria bacterium | reverse complement strand
CTAAGCTGACGCGTCGTTCTGTCGATCCGGGGGTTTGGCCATGGCACTGACGCGTCGTTCGATGATGGGGGCAGCCCTTGGCCTGCCGTTCGCAGCTGAGCTCGCGGGGCGTCCTGCGTTCGCGCAGAGTCGGCCGGGGCATCTGCGCTATGCGCTCGCGACCTGGCCACCGAACTTGCAGCCCTGGGTCAGTGTTGGCGTCGCTGCCGGCACCGTGAAGATGCTGGTGCACCGGCGCCTGACGTCGTTCGATGCCAAGGGCGATCTGAAGCCGGAACTGGCCACATCTTGGCAGCGCCTGCCCGATGGGGCGTGGGAATTCAAGCTGCGCCCGGGCGTGGTGTTCCACGATGGGTCGCCGTTCACGGCGGCCGATGTGCGCTGGACGATCGAGCAGATCGCTGGCGAGCGTTCGACCGCGTTCATGCGCGCGCAGTTCCAGAACGTGGTGGCGATCGAAACGCCAGATCCGCTGACCATTCGCTTCCGCACCAAGGAACCAGTCGCGACCTTCCCGCTGTTGTTCGCCAACTACAACATGCCGATCGGCAAGGCGGGGTCCGACCCGATGAACCCGGTCGGCTGCGGGCCGTTTCGGATCTCTGCCCAAGAACGCGGCACCTCGATTGATCTGGTGCGGTTTGATCGCCACTACGCGCCCGGCATCCCGCGCCTCGCCTCCATTCGTCTCGCGGTCTACCAGGATGAAAACTTGCGTGTCGCGGCCCTGCAAGCCGGCGATATCGACATGTGCGAATTCGTGCCCTGGCAGTCCATGGGCACGGTGGAGGCCGACCCGCGCCTCACGCTGGACACCCAGTACGGCCCGTTCATGGACGTGCTGTTCAACGGTACCCGGCCACCCTTCAACGATCCGCGGGTGCGCCGGGCAGTCGCCCACGCCGTGCGCCGGGAAGAAATCGTCAAGGCCGCCTTCTTCGGCCGCGGCAAAGTGCTCGAAGGCATGCCGATCGTGGAGGGCACGCCATGGTGGGATGCGGAGCTTTCCCGCGGCCACGCCTACAACCCGCAGCGC
>JAAFHH010000064.1 GCA_013297545.1 Alphaproteobacteria bacterium | reverse complement strand
GGCGGCGCTTGGTCTCGTCGATCTCGATGGCGGAGGCGCGGGTCAACTGGTCGAGGCGCGGGTCGCTGAGGCCATTCGGGTTGTTGCCGCCGAGCCCATCGCTGCGCGTGGCCAACAGCGAGGACAACACCGAATAGCCATCCATCGCCGGCAAGGTCGCCCAGCCGAGCAGATAGATATCAAGTTCCCCGCGGTCCATACGCGGGAAGTAGGTCGTGCGGCTTTCGACCTGCAGATCGACCTGCACGCCGATGCGCGACCACATGCCGGCAATCGCCACGCAGGTTTGTTCATCCGCGATGTAGCGATCGTTCGAACAGTTGAGGCGCACCTTCATGCCAGCTGCGCCTGCTTCCTGCAGCAGGCGCTGGGCGGCCGCCGGATCGTAGGGCGGCAAGCGATCAAGCTCGGCACTGTAGCCCGGGATCTGCGGGGCAACGATGGTGCCAACATTGCGCGACTTGCCGCGCATCACCCGGCGGTGCAGCGCATCGAGATCGACCGATTGCCACAGTGCGCGCCGCACCCGCACGTCCAGCAGCGGGTTCTTCACCCCGGCCGCCGCGTGCAACTCCGGGCGGAAGCTGAAGCCCAGGAACACCAGGCGCAGCGACGGTTCCTCAATCACCTTGAAGCCAGCCGTCGCGCCGATGCGCGCCAGATCCTGCAAGGGGGCCGGCACAATCAGATCGAGTTCACCGGCGAGCAGCGCTGCCACGCGCGTTGCGTCCGATCGAATCGGCCGGAATTCAAGGCGTGTGATGTTGTGCTCCGCCCGGTCCCACCAGGAGGCGTTGTTGGTCATGATCAGCGCTTGATCGGGCCGCCAGCTTTCGAACTTGAACGGCCCGGTGCCATTCGCATTGGTCGACGCGAAGGTGGTGACCCGGGTGGAGATATTGCCTGGGGTCAGCGCGTTGTTGGCGGCGAGCCACTCCGCATCCAGGATGAACACGCCGGTTAGATCGTTTAGCAGCAGCGGGTAGGGCCCGCGCGTCACGATATCAACCGTGAAGTCATCCACCTTTTCAACAGCACTGACCTGCGCGACGTTGCCGCGTGCGCGCGCCGCCGGGTCCATCAAGCGCTTCAGCGAGACGACAACATCATCGGCAGTGAACGGATTGCCGTTGTGGAAGGTGACCCCGCGGCGCAGCTCAAACCGCATGCGGTTGGGTTCAACCTGGCGCCACGCTGTTGCCAGCGCCGGCTCGATCTCTAAGGTTTTCGAGCGCCGCACCAGCGGATCGAACATGTGGTGCAGGATGTTGGAGGTGAAGCTTTCCGTGTGGGCGTAGGGATCAAGGGTGGCGATGTCGCCGACCGAGGCAAAGCGCAAGGTGCGCGCCTCCGCCGGGGTGATCAGGGCCGCCACGACAGCGGCAAACAAACCAGCACGGATCATCGATCTCTCCCCCAGGACCACAGCAGATCATGGCAGAGTAGGCCAGCACCGGGGGGGATCAAGTGGAAACGAACGCTGTATCTTCGCAAAAAGAACGGATTGCTCTGGTGACCGGGGCTGGCAGCGGTGTCGGCCGCAGTGCCGCCCTTGCTCTCGCCGCGCGCGGCTACGCGGTCTATCTGGCCGGACGGCGGGCCGATGCGTTGGCGGAGACGGCAGCGCTCGCGCCGGCGGACCGCACTCGAGTAGTCGCCTGCGATGTCAGCCAGCGCGACGACGTGGCGCGCCTGTTCGATCAGATCGCTACGCAGGCGGGGCGGCTGGATTTCCTGTTCAACAACGCCGGGATTGGTGCGCCCGCGGTGCCGGTCGACGAACTCGACCCCGATCTGTGGGATCAGGTGGTGGCGGTAAACCTCACGGGTTCCTTCCTGTGTGCGCGCGCCGCCTTCGCCCTGATGCGCCGACAGACCCCGCAGGGCGGGCGCATCTTGAACAACGGTTCGCTTTCTGCCACCACCCCGCGGCCGTTCTCCGCGCCCTACACCGCAACCAAACACGCGATCACCGGCCTGACCAAAGCGCTCGCCCTCGATGGCCGCGCCTTTGACATCACGGTCGGCCAGATCGACATCGGCAACGCCGCCACCCCCCTGACTGCACGGCACACGAGCGGCCAGCTGCAGCCCCATGGCGCGCGGATGGTCGAGCCGGTGATCGATGCCGCCCACATCGGCGAGGCGGTCGCCGGGATCGCGGACTTGCCGCTGGAGGTTGCGATCCCGCAGCTGACGATCATGGCGGCGAAGATGCCGTTTGTGGGGCGGGGGTAGGTGCAATCTAAGGGTGGCGGGAATTTGAGGTGTGCCACGGATCAACTTATTCAACAGGTTGGCAAAACATCCAGTCGTTAGTCGATTTTTCCTTGATACATACCATCTTGTAAATTTATCGTCCCCAACAAGCATGCCCCGGGCGCATGCGTTTCCGCAGAGGCGTACCCGAGGCTTACGCACAAAAGCTATTCGCTCGAGAAATGCCTGTCAACCAATTTACCTTCGACGCCCCTATGTATTTGAAACTACAGGCGTCTCTGTCACCGGAGCGACTGGCCACCTACCTGGCTGCTGCTGGGGGCGATCAGGAAAAGGCAATCAGGTTGCATGCTTGGAATACGTCGATCTGCTCCGCATTCTATGGACCACTCCAGGGCTTGGAGGTCACGCTTCGTAACGCTCTTCATCGACAGCTCACGAGGAAGTTTGGTGCGGCGTGGTACGATTCGCCTCACTGCAGGCTGGATGCCCGAGCGCAAGATGTGGTGGCAGAGACGAAGCGCAGGCTGCGGCGTCTCAATCCGGCACCGGCGGACATAGTTGCTGACTTATCCTTCGGTTTCTGGGTTGCACTTCTCTCAGGAGGCGGAACGATCAGCCATCAGATTGGCGCAGCAAGTGCGCACTACGATACGCATCTTTGGACGCCTGCCCTTCATAAGGCCTTTCCAAATGGGCCTAAACTTCGCAAACCCGTCTTCGGGAAGATTAAGCCCCTAAGCGACTTCAGGAACCGGATTGCACACCACGAACCGGTTTTTAACCAGCTTCTCCTCGACCATCACACGGCGATTCTGGATGTACTAGGGTGGATCTGTCCTGGCACGCGCGATTGGGTCGCGCATCACAGTCGCGTACCGGATATCCTCAGCCAGCCTCGCGATGCTGGTGATATCAGGTTCTAACCCCCCTACCCCACCAAACTATCCACCGCCGGCACCGGTTTCCCCTCCGCCACCAGCACCATATTCCGATACATGTGCAGCACGGTCTTGGCGAACGTATCGGCCGAGCCCGCCGCCAGGTGCGGGGTGATCACCATGTTGTTCACCCCAATCAGCGAGCTTGACGCCGGCAGCGGTTCTTCGGCGTAGACGTCGCTGGCAGCCGCGTGGATCACGTTGTTTTCGAGCGCCCAGACGAGGTCGTCTTCCACCACCACGCCGCCGCGCGCGACGTTGATCAGGACGGCGGTGGGCTTCATGCGCTGCAGGCTCGCGCGGTTGATGAGGCCCGCGGTCTCTGGTGTCAGGGGACAGTGCAGCGACAGCACGTCGGCCGTGGTCAGTGCTTCCTCGAAGCTGGCGTAGCTGACATTGTATGTGGCTTCGTCCTCGGCACTGGCACGGCTCGGCTTCGTATAGAGCAGGGTACAGCCAAAGCCGCTGAGCAGCTTTGCCAAGCGCTTGGCGATCGCGCCAAACCCAACCAGCGCCACGGTCTTGTCGCTGAGCAGAAAATTCTCCCGCGGCAGCCGGCCGCCCACCCACACACCGCTCTGCAGGTGGTGATGGCCGTAAGCGATGTGGCGCATGGACGACAGCATCAGGCCAAGCGCGAATTCCGCCACCGGCAGCGCGTTCGAACCCGTCGTGCGCGCCACCTTGATGCCGTGGTTCTTGGCGGCGACGAGGTCGAGGTTGTCGTAGCCGACACCCCACTTATGCAGCAGTTTCAAGCGCTTGGCGGCGGCGAACATCGGTGCGGTCACGGCACACTGGCCGGCGATCGCGAAGTCTGCCTCCGCGATAATCTGGGTGCGATGGGCTTCAGTTGGCTCCAACCCGTGGCTGAGCTCAAAGCCCGGCGGCAAGAGCGCGCGCAGCTTGGTGGCGGACACCTCAGAAATCGCATCCAGAACAACGAGCTTGTGCATTGGGGCCTCTCTTACGCCGTAAACCGCACGCCAGCGCGGGCAAGCCCGCCAGCGATCCCAACCGGGGTGCCATCGGCGCGCCAGCACGCAGCCCCGGTCGCCATCCCGTCCGGCCCAAGCGCGATGCAGCTCATGCCGCCGGCCACCCGGCCGACGCGGGCGATCGTATGGCCGCGGCTGCTGAGCGCATCGGCCGTCGCAGCACTAAACGCGGGTTCGAGTTCGAGCACCCCCCCCTCGGTCCAGATCCGCGGCGCTTCGACTGCCTGCTGCGGGGTCATGCCGAAATCGATCAGGTTCAAGATCGCCTGCATGGCGGAGGGGAAGATCCGCAAGCCGCCCGGCAGACCCAGCGCGAAGGCGAGCTTGCCATCCTTTGCTGCCATCATCGGCGCCATCGAGGTGAACACCCGCTTGCCCGGCTCGATCGACAGTGCGAGGCCTGGATGCGGGTCGAAATTGAACATGTAGTTGTTGGCGATCAGGCCGGTGCCGGTTGGCTCCACCGCAGCCCCGAACAAGCCGTTGAGGGTGTGGGTCGCGGCCACCATCGCCCCCCACTGATCGGTGACGGTGACGTGGGTCGTGTCCGCCCCTTCGTGCCGGATGATGCCAGGGCCCCAGGTGCGGGTCGCCGTCATCGAAATCTCAGCCGCACGGCGGGCCGCGTAGGCCGTGTCGATCAGCGCGTCGACTGGCACGGACACGAAATCCGGGTCCGCTGTTGCGACCGCCCGGTCCGCGAACGCGATCTTCATGGCTTCGGCCACCAGGTGCAGGTGATCGACCGACCCGAAGCCGCAGCCCGCGAGATCGAAGCGCTCCAGGATGTTCAGCATTTGCGTCACATGCACGCCAGCCGACGAGGGCGGCGGCGGGCCATAGAGCGTGTAGCCGCGGTACTGGCCAATCACCGGATCGCGCACCTTCACGGTGTAGCCCGCTAGGTCCGCTGCCGTGAGGATACCGCCGCGGCGCAGAAGATCGGCTGCAATCGCGGCACCGAGGCTGCCGCCATAGAGCGCACCCGGCCCCTCGCGGGCGATCAGCGCCAAGCTTTCGGCCGCTTCCGGTTGGCTGAGGCGTGTGCCGGCCTTGATTGGTGCGCCACCGGGCAGGAAGCGCTTGGCGAGTGCTGGGTCACCCTTAAGCGCCGCTGCGGTGTCGGTTACGCAATCCGCCAGATACGGCGTCACCGCAAAGCCACCGCGCGCCAAGCGGATCGCGGGTGCCATCGCGTCGCCCAAGCTGATAGTGCCGAACTCTTGGAGTGCCTGGCTCCAGCCCTTCAAGTTACCGGGGGCGGCGATCGCCAGCGGGCCAATCGCGTTCTTGTTGCCGACGGTCTCCCGGTAGTTCGGCAACTCGTTGGACACGGTCTCGAACATATCGCCGCGCGCAGCGGCGGGTGCGGTCGAGATCGCGTCCAGCACATGGTGCGCGCCCGCCGCCGTGCGGATGTGCGTCAAGCCCCCGCCCAGCACGCCAATCATCATCGGCTCAACGATGGTGAGCGCAAACAGGCTCGCGACTGCCGCATCGACCGCGTTGCCACCACCCAGCAGCACCTCGACCCCAGCGGCCGACGCGAGCGGGTGGTTGGTCACCACCAGCCCTTTCGCCGCTTGGACCGAGGTTTTCTCGAGGCTGAACGCGGTCATGGCGTGCGGGCCGCGAAGTGGACGACGAAGCGGCTGCACACGTCCGTGATCTGGTCGGTCAGGATCTTGCCGGTCTCGGGCTTGCACAGGCGCGGGTCGCCCTTGGAGACGCCGTGGTTGTAGGCGGCATCATACTCGAACGGCACCCCCACCTCGTGCCCCTCGAAGGACAGCGCACCGAGCTGTAGGAACGGCAGATCGAACGTCGTCTCCCGCTTCAAGGGCTTGCCCTCGGGGATCATGTCGTGGCGCACGCGGTCCGGGAACAAGTGCATGGTGATCGAGGTCAGCGGATCCGCACCATGGCCGGACACGGCTTTCGAGGCTTCCGCGCCTAGCAGCGTGGTTAAGAGCCCATAGCCGATGCGCCACAGATACAGGCTCGGCACCACGCGGCCCGTCGACTTCAGCCAGGCGCGCGTCACATCCTGGATCGGCTGGGCGTTGCCGCCATGGCCGTTGATGAAGATCACGCGGGTCATGCCGTTGCGGGCAAGCGTGGTCAGCATGTCTTCGAACACGGCAACCGCGGTGGTGCGGCGCAGGTGAATGCCGCCGATCATCGGCCCGAAGAAATCATCACCGCCATAGGCGAGCACTGGCGCGACCACCGTGCGGGTGCCGCGCTTGCAGGCGTCCAGTGCGATCAGCTCGGCGAGTTTCTCCGCCAGCAGATAGTCGCCCATCGGCGCGTGCGGGCCCTGGTCCTCATGGCTGCCGACCGGGATCAGCACGACCGGGTTGGTTGGATAGAGGTCCCGCGCCTCTCCCCCCGTGATCAGGCCCATATGCACTTTTGGTTCTGTCATCGTGACCATGGGTTAACTCCTTTAGGGGGTGAGGGCCTGCCAATGGTGACAGGCAATCAGGCGGCCGTCAGCCGCCGGTTCCAGCGGCGGCGCGGTAGTGGCACAGAGATCCGTCGCAAAGGCGCAGCGCGTGCGGAACACGCAGCCCGATGGCGGCGATGCCGGGCTCGGCGGGTCACCCGGCAGCAGGATGCGCTGGCGCCGGTCCGCCACCTGCACCCGCGGTGTCGCCGATGCCAACGCCTGGGTGTAGGGGTGGCGGGGCTGGTCGAGCACCGTGGCGGCTGGTCCCACCTCCATCACCCGGCCGAGGTAGAGCACCACGACCCGATCACACAGCTGCCGCACGACCGGCAGGTCGTGGCTGATGAACAGCAAGGCGAGGCCAAGGTCACGGCGCAGATCACTTAAGAGTTCGACGATCTGCGCTTGGATCGACACATCCAGCGCAGAGACCGGTTCATCAGCGACCAAGAACCGCGGTTCGACCGCAAGGGCGCGGGCAATGCCGATGCGCTGGCGCTGGCCGCCGGAAAACTCGTGCGGGAAGCGGCTGGCGTAGGCCGGGTCCAATCCCACCCGCTCCAGCAGGCCGCGCACTTTGGCGGCGCGCTCGGCTGGCGGGCAGAGGCCGTGGAGGCGCAGGCCGTCTTCGATCTGCGCGCCCACCCGGCGCCGTGGATCAAGGCTGCCGAACGGATCTTGAAACACGATCTGCATGTGGCGGCGCTCCGCCCGCCAGGCGGTCGGGGCGAGCGTGGTGAGGTCACGGCCTTCGAACTGCACCGTGCCCGATGTCGGTGGAATCAGCCCCAGTAGCAGCCGGCCAATGGTCGATTTGCCCGATCCGCTTTCGCCCACCACGCCCAGCGCCTCGCCGCGGTGGACCGTGAGGTCGACCCCGGCGACGGCTTGGACACCCGGGCCCTGCCGGAAGAAGCCAGCGCGGTGGAAGGTTTTGGTCAGCGACCGGGCCACCACCAGCGGGGCGCCCACGTTGCTGGCCCCCGCCACAGCCTCTCGCTCCGCTGCCCGCGGGGCGGGTGGGGCAAGCGCACCGAGCGTATCCGCCCGCACACAGCGCACGGCGCGCGATCCCGTCTCGACCAAGCCGACCGGCACGCCGCACGCCTCGGCCGCGAACCGGCAGCGCGGTGCGAACCGGCACCCGCTCGGCCAGGCATGGGGTTGTGGCACGACACCGGGGATGCCGACGGGGTCGCGGCCGGGTTCCGGTACGGCCGCGATCAAGGCTGCGGTGTAGGGGTGGCGCGGGCTGGTGAACACCTCCGCCACTGGTCCTTGTTCAACCACTTGGCCGGCGTACATCACCGCGACCCGGTCTGCGATTTCGGCGACCAGGCCGAGGTTGTGGGTGATGAACACCAGCGCCGCGCCGGTCTCCCGCTGCAGTTCCGCCAACAGCTCGACGATCTGGGCCTGCACGGTGACATCAAGCGCCGTCGTCGGCTCGTCCGCGATGATCAGCTGCGGGCGGTTGGCGAGTGCGATCGCGATCATCGCGCGCTGGCGCATGCCGCCGGACAGTTCGTGCGCGAACGCATCGAGGCGCGCTTCCGGGTCCGCGATGCCAACCCGGCGGAACAGCGCCAGTGCTTCGGCGCGCGCGGCCTTGGCGGAAACCGGGCGGTGGGCGCGGATCGCCTCCACCACCTGCTCGCCCACCCGCATCACCGGGTTCAGGCTCGACATCGGGTCTTGGAAGATCATCGCGATCCGGTCGCCACGCAGCGCACGGCGTTCGCGCTCCGCCATGCCGAACAAGTCGCGACCGACAAAGGCGACCGTGACAGCAAAGGGTCGGGCTTCAGGGGGCAACAGCCCCATCACGGCGGTGGCGGTCAGCGACTTGCCGGACCCGCTTTCGCCCACCAGCGCCAACGTCTCGCCGGGGGCGAGGTGGAGGGAGACCCCGTCAACCGGGCGGATCAGGCCGGCCGGCGTGGTGATCTCCACGGTCAAGTCCCGCACCTCCAGCGTGGCGTCCGGAATGCTGGGCGGCAGCAGGCCCGGCACCACCCGGTCGATCAGGCGGAGTTTGGGCCCAGCGCTGGAGCGCGGGTCGACCCAATCGCGCAACGCATCGCACAGGAGGTTGATCGCAAGGATGGTGAGCGTCAGCGCCAGGCACGGCCACAGCAGCAGCATCGGTGCCTGCTCCATGGTGGACCGGGCCCCCCGGATCATCAGCCCCCAACTGGGCGACGGCGGCACCACCCCGAGGCCGAGGAACGACAGGCCACTTTCCAAAACAATCGCGGCCGCAACTGCCAGCGACAGCTGCACCAGCACCGGGCCGGCGATCGTCGGCAGGATGGTTTTCAAGAGGATCTGATAGGTCGGCAGACCCAGCGCACGCGCCGCTTCGACATAATCCATCGCCCGGGTCGCCAGCACTTGCGCGTAGGCCACCCGCACGAAGCCCGGCAGGTAGAGGATCGAAATCACCAAGATGAGCGTACCCGCCCCCGGCCCCAGCAAGGTCACCACTAAGAGCGCCAGCAGGATCGGCGGAAAGCACAGGATGATTTCGGCCGATCGGATCGCAACGAACGCGCCGATGCCCTTAAACCAACCGCCGATCAGGCCGAGGGTGGTGCCGAGCACACACGCAATCGCTGCCGCCGTGAAGGCAACGAACAGGCTGGTGCGCGCGCCCCAGATCAGGCGGGACAGCACATCGCGCCCGAATTCATCACGGCCCAACGGTGAGCCCGCGAGCGCGCCGGCCAGCCGATTGGCCATGTCCTGGCGCACGGGATTGGCGAGATCGAGCAGGGGGGCTGCGAGTGCAATGCCGACCAAGGTCAGCACGAACAGGGCCGGCAGGATGAGGGCAGTGCGTCGGCTCATGACGTGCGCACCCTTGGGTCGAGCCAGCCGTACAGCAGATCGGTCAGCAGATTGATCAGCAAGAACAGGCCAGAGATCGTGATCACAATGCCGACCACCATCGGGTAGTCGCGGCTTTCCACCGCGCGCAGCAGCGGTGTCGACAGACCTGGCCAGTTGAACACCAACTCAATCAGCACGGTACCACCCAGCAACGTGCCCATGTGCAGCGACAGCACGGTCAGGATCGGCACCAACGCATTGCGCAGCACATGGCGCACGGCAATCCGCAGGGGCGCCAAGCCCTTGGCCTTGGCGGTGCGGACAAAATCGCGCGACAGCACATCGAGGACGGAGGTGCGGGTCATCCGGAACAACACCGCCGCCAAGCCCTTGGCGATCGCAACCGCCGGCATCGAGACGAGCACCAGAAAGCCGGGGAAATCCTTCAAGGGATCAACATACCCGCCCGCCGGCATCAGCCGCAGCTGCTGGGCGAGCACCAAGATTAGAAGCGTGCCGAGCACGAACACCGGCACGGCCAGCAGCACGGCGGCGGTGGTCGACGCGAGGCGATCGAACGCGCCGCCCGGATTGAGGGCGGCCAGCACGCCGCACGGAATACCAACCAAGATCGACAGCACCACCCCGGCCGCAATCAGCTGCAAGGTGCGCGGCAGCCGCAAGGCAACCTCGGCGGCAACCGGATAGTCATCAACCAGCGACCGCCCGAGATCCAAGCGCGCCAAACGTTCCAGAAACACGAGGTACTGGTGCCAGAGCGGCTGATCGAGGCCGAGTTGTCGGCGCAGATCTTCAACCAGGGCCGGGTCCGGCGCGCTGCCGCCGGTCGACAGCAGGATTTCCGCCGGATCACCCGGCACCAGGTGCAGGGTCAAGAACACGATGGTCGCAACGATGAAGGCGAGCACCGCGGCCGTGGCGACGCGGCGGATCAGCCAGAGCACTGGCCCGGCCTTACCCGAACGCCACGTCTTCGAGGGTGGCACCCGATGACGCCGTCAGCGCGCCCGGCAGGTTGACGAAACCGGTGACCCGTCGGTCGTAGCCAAAGCCCTGCGCCCGCCAGGCAAGCCCAACCAGCGGCACTTCTTCGAGTGCGGCGCGCTGCATGTCCTTGTAGATCTCGACGCGCTTCGCCTGATCGAACTCGGCCCGGCCGCGCGCGAAGGCTTCGACCGTGCGCGGCGCTTGGACACCGAAGGATCGGCCATGGGTGGCGGAGAGCGAGGTGTCCATCACGATGCTGAGGCCATCGGGGTCATTGTTGTCCGCCGCCACGCCGTGGATCGCGAGGTCGTACTGACCGCGGGTGCCGAGCTGCGTGCGGGTCGACCAATCGGGCAGGCGCAGTTCGGCCTGGATGCCAATCTCAGCCAAGTGCTGCTGCACCACCTCTGCTGTGTCCTTGTGCATGCCGAACTGGGCGGTGGCGAGCAGGGTGGTTTGGAAGCCGTTCGGGTGGCCGGCCGCCGCCAACAACTCGCGGGAGCGCTGCGGGTTGTAGGCGTGGCCGCGGGAAAGCTCCGCATCCCACCATGGCGTGCCCTCCACGATCGGCATGCCTTCGAGCACTTTGCCGCGGCCGAAGAAGGCGGCCTTGACGATTTCTTCCCAGCGCACGGCGTGGGCGACTGCCCGGCGCACCCGCGGATCGTTGAAGGGTGGCCGGGTGCCGTTGAACAGCACGTCCATGAACGGGCCGTACTGGGTGTCCAGCGTGAGGCGCGGGTC
>JAAFHH010000063.1 GCA_013297545.1 Alphaproteobacteria bacterium | reverse complement strand
GGAGGGGCTTCGATGTCGCTCAGAACGGCAAAAGTCGGCTGAGCCAGCCGCGCGTTGTGCCACCCTCAGCAGGGCGCAGATCAACGCCTTCGAGCATGAGGTAGCTTTCGGCATACCAGGGCGAGCCTGGGAAGTTATGGCCTAGCACGGCCGCCACCTGGCGGGCTTCTTCGCGCAAGCCGAGTTGCAACGAACACTCGACCAACCGGTGCAGGGCTTCGGCCACGTGGGACGTGGTTTGGTACTGTTCGATCACCACCCGGTAGCGGTTCATGCTGGCGGTGCACTGGCCCCGGCGCTGGTAGAAGCGGGCGACTTCCATTTCCTTGCCCGCGAGGTGGTCGCGAATCAGGTCCATGCGCACCCGGGCGTCACGGGCAAACGACGTGTCCGGGAAGCGGCGGATCACGTCTTCGAACGCGTTCATCGCCGACAGCGTGTTCGCCTGGTCCCGGCCAACATCGACGATCTGTTCGTAGTAGCTGAGTGCCCGCAGATAATAGGCGTAGCCGATATCGCGGTTGCCCGGGTTCAGCTGGATGAACCGATCGAGCGCTTGGATCGCATCATCGTGGCGATCGCGCGCGTAGTTGGCGTAGGCCGCCATCAGCTGCGCCTTGGTCGCCCACACCGAATAGGGGTGCTGGCGCTCAACCTCGTTGAACAGGCGCGCGGCCTGCACGTAGCGATCGGCCAGCAAGGCATCGGTCGCTTGGTTGTAGAGCACCTCAACCGGTTGCTCGACAAAGCTTTCCCGTTCGGAGGACGACGAGCAGGCAGCCAGCGTAAGGGCGGCTGCCAGCATGGCCGCGCGGGCGGCAGAAATGCGGACGTTCATGGCGACGCACCCTAATCGGTTTCGGCCGCGGGGAAAAGTGGGGGTGTGGGGGGTGTGCGCAGCGGTGTCACGACAACGGTCGTCAGGGGAAAAAACAGTCTCAGTGGCCCGTCGGGCAGAGCGAGAAAGCCATGGTGCCGATAGAACGCCGCAGCGGTCTCGTCTTTGGCATCCACGATCAAGGCAAAGGCGGCGATCTCGGCGCGGGCGGATCGCTGCAGTGCATCGGCGAGCAGAGCGGCGCCGAGACCTCGGCCCGCATAGGCCTGGTCAATCGCCAATCGACCCATCCGCACGGCTGGAACAGTTGGATACCGCGGCAGCTTTTTGACCGTACTGGCGGGCAGTTCATCCAGCCGGAGGCTTGCCGACGCCAAGGTGTAGTAGCCCGCGATTTGCCGGTCATAAGTCAGGGCCACGAAACAGGAAGCGACACGGCGTCGAATGTCCTGTGTCGAGCGCTCCCTCAGGTACTGGTTCAGCGCGTCTGATGCGCTGTCAAATGTGGCGCGACCATAGCTCGGATCAAACGGCGCAATCTCAAACGGAGTGTCTGTCATCTCTCGCTGAGGAGCGCGGTACGACGGGCAAAGGCGCGCTCCAGCGCCGCATTCGCTGGCGGCGGCGAGAGCATCACGTGCGCAAAGAACTCCTGATCAGCTCGCGATAGCCGGATAACGTCAGCGTCTTCGATTGCAGCTTGAGCCGCCTGATGCACGGTCGCGACAACAAAGTCTGTTACTGAGCGTCCCTGCAGTTCAGCGGCGCGCTTGAGCATCGCGTGCAGTTCTGGGGTAATTCTGGCTTCTAGCCGGGCGGTCGCTGTGGTCATGGCACTGTCCTTTCACTGCAAAAGTACGGCACATGGCCGTACAATGCAATATCGGACGCCGCGCGCTCGCGCCCTAAGCGATCGCCCGCACGGCGGCGGGTGCGTCAACCGGTTGCGGCACGGCGACCTCGTCGACCGGCAGGTCGACCAGGCGCCAGTTCGCTTGATCGGCGAAGAGCGCGCGCAGGAGCTGGTTGTTCAGCGCATGTCCGGCGCGTTCGGCTTTGACCCGGCCGAGGATCGGCGCGCCGGCGAGGTAGAGGTCGCCGATGCAGTCGAGGATCTTGTGGCGCACGAATTCATCGTCAAAGCGCAGGCCATCGGGATTGAGGATGCGGGCACCATCAACGACGATCGCGTTCTCCAAGCTGCCGCCGCGGGCGAGCCCGATTGAGCGCAAGTAATCCACCTCGTGCAGCTGGCCGAAGGTGCGGGCCCGCGCGATGTCAGAGCGGAAGCTGGTCTCGCTGACCTCCACCGTGCCTTCTTGGCGACCGATGGCCACGGCGGGAAACTCGATGGCGAATTCAATCGCGAGGCCGCGGTGCGGGCTGAGTTCGGCGTGCTTGCCAGGCTCACCCACGCGCACCGGGCGCAGCACTTCGATCGCGCGGCGCGGCGCGTCTTGCTCAACCGTGCCGGCACAATCGAGCAGGAATACGAAGGGCGCAGCAGAGCCGTCCATGATCGGCACTTCCGGCCCATCGATCAGCACCAGCGCGTTGTCGATGCCGAGGCCAGCGAACGCGGCCATCAGGTGTTCGACGGTCATCACGGTTGCTTCATCGCCGCCGCCAAGGCCTTGGCCCAGCATGGTGCAATGGTTGGTGACGACGACCCGGTCCCACAGCGCTGGGATTTCCACGTCCGGCCCGATGTCGGTGCGGCGGAAGCGAATGCCGTGGCCGGGGGCGGCTGGGAAGATCGTGATGGTGACCGGGGTGCCGGTGTGGACACCAATACCGGAGCCCTTGACCGGCCAGCGCAAGGTGCGCTGACGCTGGATCGGGGCCGCGACAAGCGGCTGACGGGGGCTTACGCCTCTGGCGTCTGGGGTTTGGCGCGTCGACATCAGTCGGCTGGGTCCTTGGCTAAGCACGCATTTGGCGTAACAGCCCGCCCGGTCAACGCCAAATCACCTTTTGTTACTGTTTGTTACCGCAGCTGCGAACGGTAGGCAGGCACCGAAGCCGGCGGCTGGCAAGGCGCGGAGGAGCCGTGCCAACCACCGGTTCTGCTGGGCGCTGCGGACCAGCCGGCAGCGTCAGGGGGTGCCGAGCAACGCTCGGGTTAGCGGACGATCAGTTCGCCTGGCGACGCAAGAACGCCGGAATCTCCAGCGTGTCTTCCGTGCTGTGGGCGCGCGGTGCGTCCGGGACCGCCGTCAGCGGCATGGCCGCCTGGTGCGGTGCCGGGGCCGGCGCTGGTGCGGCGAGCTGCGGTTCGGCCGGTTGGGCTGGGGCGGGCTTGCGCTGCACCAGGCCGGTCACGGTTTCAAACAGCGTTGGCGGGCGCGGCTTGGCCGGTTCGGCTGCCTTGGCGGCCGGCTGACCTGGCATCACCGGTGGGCGCGGCACGTAGGGAGCGTCCGCCGGGTGATCCGCCACGTCTGCCATCAGCGGCTTTTGCGGGGCTTCCGGGATGGCTGCCGGCGGGATCGCCACGGCCATCGGCTGGCTGTGTTCCGCCAGTTCCGGCTTCAGTGCCATGTTGCCGACCGTCGACAGCACCTGGGTTTCGCCCATCGCGAGGGCGGCTGCGTCAGCGGCAGCATTGGTCGCCTGCATGGTGTAGCCCGATGGCGACGGTGCCATCGGAGCACGCGCACCGCCGAGCGGGACACCGACCACCGCGCCTAAGGGCGCGTGACCCATGCCGGAGTTGCGCGGCATGAAGCTGCCACCCGCCGTCGGCTGGGCAGCCACCGGCGGCTGCTGCGGCAGTTGCGCCACAATCGGCTCCCCCTTGGCGACCACGTGCAGACCCCGGCGCGGGCCTTCAGCGGCTTGGGCCACGGCTTCAATGCCGGTTGCCACGACAGAGACCCGCATGCGGCCTTCCATCGTCTCATCAAAGGTCGACCCGAAGATGATGTTGGCGTCCGGATCCACTTCGTCGCGGATGCGGTTGGCGGCTTCGTCGACTTCGAACAAGGTCATGTCGAGGCCGCCGGTGATGTTGATCAACACCCCGCGCGCGCCCTTCATGGAGGTGTCTTCCAAGAGCGGGTTGGAGATCGCAGCTTCGGCTGCGTCCAACGCCCGGCGTTCACCCGCACCATCGCCGGTACCCATCATCGCCTTGCCCATTTCGGACATGACGGCGCGGATGTCGGCGAAGTCGAGGTTGATCAGGCCCGGCATCACCATCAAGTCGGTGACCCCGCGCACACCGGCGTGCAGCACTTCGTCGGCCATCTTGAAGGCGTCTGCGAAGGTCGTGCGCTCGTTCGCCAACCGGAACAGGTTCTGGTTCGGGATGACGATCAGCGTGTCGACATACTGCTGCAGTTCCAGAATGCCGGCTTCCGCCAGACGCATCCGGTGCGCCCCTTCAAAGGTGAACGGCTTGGTGACCACGCCCACGGTCAAGATACCGTGTTCGCGCGCTGCCTTCGCGATCACCGGGGCTGCACCCGTGCCCGTGCCACCGCCCATGCCAGCGGTGATGAACACCATGTTGGCGCCGCGCAGATGATCCATCAGCTCGGTGATCGTTTCATCCGCCGCTGCCCGCCCGACATCGGGGCGCGAGCCCGCACCCAGGCCGCGGGTGACCGCTTGGCCCAGCTGGAAGCGCCGCTCGGCCAAGTTGTAGGCCAGTGCCTGCGCGTCCGTGTTGCAGGCGATGAACTCAACGCCTTGCAGGTTCGAGCGAATCATATTGGTCACGGCGTTGCCGCCGGCCCCGCCAACACCGATGACGGTGATGCGTGGCTTCAGTTCCGGATCCGATTGGATCGGCATTCCAAGGTTCAAGGGCATGTCATCCTCCGCGTTAGATGCCCGTTAAAAATTTTCCTTCAGCCAAAGACCAAGACGTCCGAAGACCCCTGGCTTGGCATCGGGCTTCGCGCGGCCCAATCGCAGAAGATCTGCGGTTGGCAACAGCGCGAAGTCCACCAGTCCTGCCACCGTCGCAAAGGCAGGGCCTGATAGATCCTTTGGCAGCTTCGCTTGGCCATGAGGCCGCCCGATGCGTACCGTTCGGTCGAGAATGTGGGCCGCGAGGTCGCGCACGCTGTGCAGCTGCGCGCCACCCCCGGTCAGCACCACATGGTTCCAAGTCTGGTGATCAAAGCCCGACGCCTCGAGGCGCGAGCGCACCAGTTCAAAGGTTTCTTCCAGCCGCGGCTGAATAATCCCAGTCAGGATTGCCTTCGGCACCGCGTTCGACTGAACCGTCTGATCGTCGCTGGTGACCGGGACTTCGATCATCTCGCGCGCATCGGCATCAGCAGCGAGTGCCGAGCCGTGCAGGGTCTTCAGCCGTTCGGCGTGTGCCAAGCTGGTCGCAAGCCCGCGCGCGATGTCGGACGTCACGTGCGCCCCACCGATCGGCAGGCAGTCGACGAACACCGGCTGGCCCTGCTTGAACACGCCGATCGTCGTGGTGCCGGCCCCCATGTCGATCAGCACATGGCCGAGGTGGCGCTGATCTGGATCCAAGCAGGCGAGGCCCGCCGCATAGGGGCTGACCACCACGTCTTGAATATCGAGATGGCAGCGCGCGATGCAGTTGGAGAGGTTCTTCAGCACCGTCGACGATGCCGTCACGACATGGACGCGCACCGCCAGCGTGTTGCCGACCATGCCGCGCGGGTCGGGGATGTCCATGCTGCCATCAACCTTGAAGGCAACCGGCACCGTGTGGATGACGTAGCGTTCAGTCTGACCGCGCGTCGCATCGCCCATCATGCCGGTGGTCGGCCCAAGGCCTGTGGCACTGGGGGCTGCTCCCAAGCGGCGGCGGCCTTCTTGCACCACGCGGCGCGTATCGGCATCGGTGACTTCACGCCCGCCAATTTCGATCTCATGGACGGAGGTCCGGCTGAACGGATGCCCACCGGACAAGGACAGCACGACCGAGCGCAAGGTCTCACCGGCTTGCGCTTCCGCCGCACCGACGGCCTGCAGGATCGACTGCTCGCACGCATCCAGGTCGATGACCGCACCGGCCTTCAGCCCACGGCTTTTCACGTGGCCGACGCCGAGCACGCGGGCGTGATCGCCCTCAAGCTTGGCGATCAAGCACACGGTTTTGTCTGTGCCGATGTCGAGAACGCCGAAGGGGTCGCAACCCGCAGGATCATGCGGTCCGGCAAGCGCAGATCGATCGCCAGCACGTCGCGCTGCAGCAAGCGCTGGTCGCGGTCGAGTTCGGCCAGGCGCGACCAGGCTTCGGCCGCACCATCTTCCGGCAGGCGCACGTCGACGCCGGTATCGAGCCGGACGTTCCAGCGCCGCTCGCCAATCAAGGTCGCTGCCGTCACGCGCTTGGCCAGCGCCGGCTCAGAGCCGATCAGCATCAGGAATTCATCGGCGCGCTTGGCGGCCCCTTTGCCGATCACCAGCGGCAGGTGGCTCCACGCCGCCCCATCTTCCAAGATGACATGGCCCTTGGGATCGATCAGGCGCAGCTTGCCATCGAGCTGCCAAACCGCGAGCGGCTGGCGTTCGGTCAAGCGCACCCAGATCGTATCGGGCAGGTGACGCTCCACGATTGCCTGTTCGACCCAGGGCAGCGCTTCGAGGCGGGTGCGCGCCGCCGCCACATCCATCGACAAGATCGGCGTGCCGTATTGCACCGCAAGGGCGGTCAGCACCGTGCCGCCATCCTGGCGTTCGCGGCCCTCCACCATGACATCGCGCACCATCAGGCCGAGGGTGGCGGACACTTGCAGGGCGACATCGTCGAGTTCGGCCAGCACGTCTTCCGGGTGGACATCGCGCACCAGGGTCATGCCCGCGAAGGTGAGGCCGATCACGAAGGCGCCCGAGCTCACCCACAGCAGGGCCGGCCGGCCATAGCGCACCATCCAGCGCGGCCACGGCTTGCGGCGCTTCAGCTTCGGCATCACGACCGCCGGCAGCTGGTCGGGAGCTGCCTTCGCCTGCGGCAGATCGCGGGTGGCGGCTAGTCGCCCCATTGTGCGGCCTCCACCATCCAGGACACCAGCTGCGGGAACGGCATGCCGAGGTGGGCCGCCTGTTCCGGCAACAGCGACAGCGGCGTCATGCCGGGCTGAGTGTTGACCTCCAGCAGGTAGAGCTTGCCGGGCTCGCCCGCGGTGTCGTCGTAGCGGAAATCCGCCCGACTGACCCCGCGGCAGCCAAGCCCGCGGTGAGCGATCAGCGCCCACGCTTGCGCCAGATCCGCGATCTCTGGGTGGATCGGGGCGGGCACCAAGTGCACCGCGCAGTCATCGGTGTACTTCGCGGTGTAGTCATAGAACCCGGTGCGGGGACGGATTTCCGTGACCGCAAGCGCACGCGCCTCATCGCCCTGGCCCATCACCGCCACGGTGATTTCGCGGCCCGGGATGTACTGTTCAACCAGCGCCTTCGAGCCGTAGGCCCAGGTCTCTGGGTCGAACACCAGGTTGTCGCCCGGCCGCACAATGGTGATGCCGACCGACGAGCCCTCGGCATTCGGCTTCACGATGTAGGGCCGGCGCATCGGATCGCGCACAGCCAACTCCGCGATGTCGACCAGCATGCCCGACGGGCACTCCAGGCCCAGGCCGTGGAACAAGCGCTTGGCGCGCGCCTTGTCCATGGCGAGCGAGGACGCCGCCACACCGGAATGGGTGTAGGGGATTTCCAAGTGATCGAGCACGGCTTGGATGCGGCCATCTTCGCCGCCGCGACCGTGCAGCGCGTTGAACACGGCATCCGGTGCCGGCTCCAGCGCCGCGATCAGATCCTTCAAGCCACCATGATGGTCGATGACCGACACCCGGTAGCCCGCCTCATGGAGCGCGCTTGCGACACCAATGCCGCTGGAGAGCGAGACTGCCCGTTCCGAAGAGGTGCCGCCCATCAGGACGGAGACATGCTTGGCCATCAGCGCACTCCAATCCGGGCGATTTCCCATTCGAGGTCGATGCCGCTGTCGGCCGCGACCCGGCGACGGACCTCGTTGCCGAGGTCTTCCAAGTCCGCCGCGGTGGCGGAGCCGGTGTTGATCAGGAAGTTGCAGTGCATCTCCGACACCTGGGCGCCACCGCGCATCAGGCCGCGGCACCCGGCCCGGTCGATCAGCTCCCACGCCTTGACGCCCGGCGGGTTCTTGAAGGTGGACCCCCCGGTTTTGGTGCGGATCGGCTGGGTCGCTTCGCGCCGCGCCTTGATCGCCGCGATGTGATCGCGGATGCGGGCGGGCTCGCCGGTGCGGCCTTCAAGGGCTGCACCAACGACAATCCAGCCCTCCGGCACGTCGGAATGGCGGTAGGTGAACTGGACGTCGGAGAGCGCATGCATCTGCCCGCGCCGATCGAGCACGGTGACCGAGCGCACGACCGCGGCCATGTCGCTTTCGTAATCACCGGCGTTGATCTTGATGGCGCCACCAATGGTGCCCGGGATGCCGGACAGAAACTCCAGGCCCGCGATGCCGTGATCGGCCGCTACGGCCGAGACGTTGACGTCGAGGGCGGCAGCACCGGCCACCAACCGTTCGCCATGCACCGCGATGTCCGCAAAGCCGCGGCCGAGGCGCACGACCACGCCCGGCACGCCGCCATCGCGCACCAGCAGGTTGGAGGCGACACCGATCACCGTCACCGGCACGTCGGCGTCGAGCCGCGCCATGAATTGGGCGAGGTCCGCCACGTCGGCCGGGCGGAACAGCACTTCAGCCGACCCACCAACCCCGAACCAAGTGATCTGTGCCAAGGGGGCGTTGGAGGTCAGCCGCCCGCGCACCTCAGGCAGGCGGGCCATCAGCCGCGTGTCGCTGGTCGCGCGTTGCATCATTGATCACCCCCAAAACCGCCGAATCCAGATCCCGGCAAACCGTCGCCGCTGCTGGCATCGCCATAGAGTTGCGCCAACTGAAGCGGCAGCGCGTTCGCCCACGTCGTGATCGAGCCCGCACCGAGACAGACGACCATGTCTCCCGGCCGCGCGATATCGCGAACCAGCCGAGCCAACAGATCCGGGGATTGCAGGGGTATGACATTGCGGTGTCCGCGCAGTCGAAGCCCGTCTACCAGCGAATCACGGCTGACCCCATCCATGGGATTCTCACCGGCCGCGTAGACATCGGCGACGATCACGGCATCCGCGTCGTTGAAGCAGGTACAGAAATCTTCGAACAGACTGGCGAGCCGGCTATAGCGATGAGGCTGCACCACCGCGATCACTTGACCGCGAGCACCTTGGCGTGCTGCGCGCAGTACTGCTGCAATCTCAACCGGGTGGTGGCCGTAGTCATCGATCACCGCCACGCCGCGGACTTCACCAGTGCGGGTGAACCGGCGCTTGACGCCCTTGAACCCGCCCAGTGCGCGGCGGATCGTCATGTCGTCAAAGCCCATCTCGTGGGCAACCGCGATCGCCGCCAAACTGTTCTGGACGTTGTGGTGGCCGAGCATCGGCAAGGTCAGCGCGGTCAAGGTCCGGGTCTGGTTCGACAAGCGGTCCGCAATGATCACGTCGTATGTCGCACCCGTGGGCGTGATCTGCACGTTGACCGCGCGCACGTCTGCTTGCGCGTTCATGCCGTAGGTGACAATCCGCCGGTCCGACACCGCCGGGATCATCGCTTGCACCACCGGGTGGTCGATGCACAGGCAGGCAAAGCCGTAGAACGGGATGTTCTGAATGAACGCGATGTAGGCTTCCTGCACCCGGTCGAAGGTGCGGTAGTGATCGAGGTGTTCTGGGTCAATGTTGGTGACGACACCGATGGTCGCCGGCAGCTTGATGAAGGTGCCGTCGCTCTCATCGGCTTCGACCACCATCCAGTCGCCGGCACCGAGGCGCGCGTTGGTGCCGTAAGCATTGATGATGCCGCCGTTGATCACGGTCGGGTCGATCTCCCCGGCTTCCAGCATGGCGGCGACCATGGTCGTGGTCGTGGTCTTGCCGTGGGTGCCGGCGATCGCGATCGACCACTTGAGGCGCATCAACTCGCCCAGCATCTCCGCCCGGCGCACCACCGGCACCAAGCGTTGGCGGGCTGCTGTGACTTCGGGATTGTCGATCTTGACCGCGGAGGAGGTGACGACGACTTGCGCATCCGCCAAGTTTTCTGCGCGGTGACCAATCTCGACCGCGATGCCAAGCGCGCGCAGCCGTTGGACATTAGCACTGTCCGAGATGTCGGAGCCCTGCACCGCGTAGCCGAGGTTGTGCAAGATCTCCGCGATGCCAGACATCCCGATGCCGCCGATGCCGACGAAGTGGATCGTCCCGATGGAGAGGGGCAGGGCGCGCATCAGGCAGCCTCTTTCTTGGCGGTGGGCTGAGCGAGGACGAGGTCGGCGAGCGCTGCCGCCGCATCCCGGCGCGTCCAAGCACGCTGGGATGTCGACATCGCTTGCAGCGCGTCAGCGTCGCGCAGCAGCGCGAACAAGCGCCGTGCGAGGGTGGGTGGCGTGAACAGGTCTTGGGCAATCGCCTCCGCACCGCCAGCGGCGGCGGCGTGGCTCGCGTTCACGGTTTGGTGATCGTCCAGCGCACCCGGCAGCGGCACCAGGATGGCCGGGATGCCGGCAACCGCGAATTCCATCACGGAGGACGCACCGGCCCGCCCGATTGCGAGGTGGCAGCGCGCCAAGCGGTCCGGCAGGTCGTGGAAGAACGGGGCAGTGTCTGCCGTGACGCCAGCAGAACGGTAGGCTTGGGTCACCCGATCCAAGTCTTCAGTGCGCACCTGGTGGGTGATGTGCAGCCGGTGGCGCATGTCGGTCGGCAGGGTCGCGAGTGCGTCCGGCACCACGTCAGCGAACACGCGCGCGCCTTGGCTGCCGCCGGTGATCATGAGGCGCAGCGGCTGGTCCGCGACTGGCGGGGTGTAGTCGCCAATCGCCCGGATCGCCGCGCGCACGGGATTGCCGATCAGCTGGGACGCAGCACTGCCTACCCCTTGCGTATCCGGGAAGCTGGTCGCGATCACGGCGGCCCGTTTCAGCATCAACGCGTTGGCGCGGCCGAGCACGGCGTTTTGCTCGTGCAGCACGATCGGCACGCTAGCGGTTGCGGCTGCGACCAAGGTCGGCACCGAGGGGTAGCCGCCAAAGCCAACCACGACTGCCGGGCGGTGGCGCAGCATCAGCCAGCGCGCTTGCATCAGCCCGACACCGAGCCGGCCATAGGCGACCATCCGGCGCCAGAGGGCGGAGGTCGACGGGCTGGCGGACAGTACTTCGTGGACGGAGGCGGCCGGCATGCGCTCCGCAATCGGCAAGCCGCGCTTGTCGGTGAACACCGCGACCCGGCAGCCACGCGCGATCAGGGCCTCCCCCAACGCCTCGGCCGGGAACAAGTGACCACCGGTGCCACCGGCCGCGAGGATAATGAGGGGCGCGGTTGGCATCACTGGTCCGCCCTCCCGAACC
>JAAFHH010000062.1 GCA_013297545.1 Alphaproteobacteria bacterium | reverse complement strand
CCGGGATGGGTTGGAGCGCGCACGCCTGGCCCAAAAGGACCTGACGGGGACAGCATCGTCCGAGCAAGTGCGCCGGGCCGATGGCACTACGTTCACCGTCCGCGATCTGAAGCTGCAGCCGAGTGCCACGTCGGAAGGCAACCAACTGAGCCTCGCCAAGGCCGGCAATGCAGCGGGCGATGACCTCGGCCGCTCAGAGGCGCGTCGCGCCTTGTCCAATGCGCTGGCCTCAACCAACGAATACCGCACCCGGCTGCTGCGCGAAGTGTTCAACCAAGACAGCATGGCAGCCGCCGCCAAGCTGACCGCCGCATCCGCGACGGCCGCTTACACCCGCGCCCTGTCCGACGACGCGAATTCCTTCTCGCGTCGGTTCTAGCTAACGGACCCGCTTCAGCCAAGCGTCTGGCCAATGGGTTGGCATGCGCTGGGCATCGAGCGCGCTTTCATTGAAGTGGAACCCTGGGCGTTCGAGCACGAATTCCGGGTGCGTCTTCAAAAAGTCGTGCACCGCGACGACGGCGTTGTCCTCGCCCCAGCTCGCCTGACCGCGCGGCACGTCGGTCAGGTCCTGCATCAAGCCGTCGGTCGCGACGATGTAGCTGCCGACACTGACCAGGCTGCTGTAGGCCTCCAGTTCCGCGCGCACGTGGTCGCGGTAGTGGTTGCTGTCCAAGATCACCAGCACGGTCTTGGCGTCACCGGCGGCATCGCGCGCGGCTTGGACGGTTGCGGGCTCAATCGAACTGCCAACAATCAGCGAGATCGCATCGCTGAGCGGGTGGCTTTCGATCGCTGCCCGGTTGTGGGCGCGGATCTCGATGTCGATGCCGACCACGCGCCCGCCATTGCCGATCGCCTTCAGCAGGCTTGAGTAGAAAATCAGCGAGCCACCGTGGGCGACGCCGGTTTCCACAATCGCATCGGGCTTCAAGTGCCAGATCACTTCCTGCATCCGGATCATGTCTTCCGGCAGCTGGATCACCGGGCGGCCGAACCAGGTGAAGGTGTAGGAATACTTTTCATTCCAGCCGACCTTGACCCAGAGATCGGACAGGATCTCGAACGCGTCCTTGCCGTAGAGCGGCAGCGTCTTGCCGTCGATGGTCAGGGTTTTGGCAGTGGTATCGATGGCGAGGTTCATTGGGGGCTCCTACCCGTCGAGCACGGTGGATGTGAGGCCAAGCGCGGCGGCAGCCGCTACGATCTCGGCACGGTAGTTGGGGTTCATGACGATGATGGTGGCTGGCGCCAACGCCGGCAGATCAGCCGGTGCGACGACGCGGTGGGCTGAGAGCGGCACGAAACGGCCCTGCTTGCCGGGGTTCATGTCGACCAGGCCGGCGATCAGCTGCCCACCTGGATCAATCGTGCTGGCGAAGGTGACGCCCTTGGCACCCGCCCCCCACAGCACAACCGGGCCAGCACCCGCGAGCCGCGTCTGCCAGGCCGCAATGCTGGTGGCGACGTCGTGGGCGTAGGCGGCTGCACGCGCCCCATCATCTGCGACGGCTGGCTGCTGGTCGATGGCGCCCGCCGTGCCTTCGGCCCACAGATATTGGCCGTCAAACGCAGGCACGATCCGGTCAACCGCGAACCCGGCCGCGCGTATGGCGGCGGCCAGGGTCTCCGCCGTGAAGTAATTGCAGTGCTCATAGAACACGTCCTGCACCACGCGGTGCTGGAAGATCCAGTCCACCGTCGGGGTCTCGACGAACAGCCGGGCGCGGCTGTCCGGCCCCAGGCTCTTGCGGATCGCGGCCAAAAACCCGATCGGATCGGCGACATGTTCGATGGTGTGGCGCGTCACCACGGCGGTAACTCCGCCGGGAACCGCCTCGGCGGCAGCACGATCGAAGTAGCGTGCGGCAAACTGCACGCCGGGTGTCGGGGTCGGATCGCCCCGGTAGGCCGGGTCAAACCCCATGACGGTGCTGAGCCGCCCCGGCGCCAGCTCCGCCAGCCGGCGCACGAACCCGCCTTGGCCGCAGCCGACTTCGAGCACCGATGCCTGCGGCGGCAGATCCGCCAACACCCGCGCGGCCATCGCGTCAATGTGGGCGGCGAACACCGGCGACAGGCTCTGGTCGTTCTCGTAATCCTGGCTGTAGGTGATGAGGTCCGGGTCAAAGCCCGCGTTGAACACGAAGCCGCAGCCGCCGCAGCGCTGGATCGATAGGGTCCCTGCCGATGCGGCGCGCGCTGCCGCCGCACTGGGTGCGAGCGCGTTTTGGAACACCGGCACCGCCGTGCGCTCGATGATCGGGGTGAGGTGCTGGCTGGCACAGAGCGGGCATGCAGTCATCGGGGCCTCCGCCACCAGTCCGCCGCATCGCTGAGAGCTTGCGGCAGGGCGATCGTCGGCGTGAAGCCAACCTCGCGAGCCAGCCGATCGACCACCGCGACCAGCTCCGGCGGATCACCCGGCCGTGCCGGCAACACGCCAACCGCGAGGCTACCCTGCCCGGCCGCCGCCACGGCGCCCGCAGCCAGATCCTTGATCGCCATCGCCTCGCCGCGGCCGATGTTGACCGGTCCCTGCACGCCGGACACCGCCAGTGCGGCAACCGCCCGCCCGACGTCACGGACGTCGAGGAAACACCTGAGATCGGTACCTGGGCCGAGCTTCGCTGCTTCGCCCTTGAGCGCGGCCGTCAGCACGCTTGGCACCAGCCGGCGATGATCTTCATGGGCGCCGAAGCTGAAGAACAGCCGCGCCCAGGCGTGGTCACCGTCAAGGCTCGCAGCCGCAGCGGCTTTGGCTTGGCCGTAGCGGGTCGCGGGCGTGATCGGCGTCGTCGCTTCTGAAACCCGGCCAGCGCCGGTCCAGTCGTATTCCGCAACCGTGCCGATGCCGATGATCCGGCGGGTGCCCGCAGCGCGCAGGGCCTGGAACAGCTGGAGTGAGGCGTCTGCCCAGGCGTCATTTTCTGGTGCATGCCAGTAGTGGCCGTGTTCGGTCACCCAGGCGCTGTGGATCACGATCTCGGGGGCAAGCGCTGCAATCGCAGCGCGCCCGCTCTCGCTCAAGACATCACCATCCGCGCGGCCAAGGCCGCGGACCGGTACGCCCTGCTCCGCCAATGCAGCCACGATCTGGCTGCCGACATAGCCGTTACCGCCGGTGACGACGACGCGGCTCACGGCTGCACCGGTGGCAGCGGCCAGGCGATCGCGAGCGCTGGATCATCAAAGCGGATGCCGCGGGCACCCTCCGCCACGTAGGCTGGGCTGATGCCGTAGAGCAGTTCGGTGTCATCGGCCAGGGTTTGAAACCCGTGGGCACAGCCGGGCGGGATGTAGAGTGCGCGACCGGACTCTGCGCTGAGCTCGACCGCAACATGCTGGCCGCGGGTGGGTGAGCCGGCGCGCAGATCGACGGCGACGTCGAAGATCGCCCCACGCGTGCAGCGCACCAGCTTCCATTCGCCGTGCGGATCAGCCTGGTAGTGCAGGCCCCGCAACGTCCCACGCGCCGTGTTGAAACTGACAGACCATTGGGTATCCGTCGGCTCTAGCCCATGCTGCGCCAACACCGCGGCGTCATAACTGCGTGCGAAGTAGCCGCGCGCGTCCGCCCGCCGATCGAGGTCGACGGTGAACACTCCTACCAGCGCCGTGGGCTGCAGGATCACGGCCGGATCGTCACAGTGGGTACGGGGGTGGCGAATTGGCCGCCCCAGCTGCGGATCTCCGCCATCTGGTCCATGATTTCCCGCTGCAGGTTCCACGGCAGGATCAACAGATAGTCGGGCTTGGTCTCCAACACCCGGGCCGGGTCGTGAACCGGGATACGGCTGCCTGGCAGCAGGGTGTTCTGCTTCACCGGGTTGCGGTCGACCACATAGGCGATGTCATCCGGGCCGACGCCGCAGTGGTTCAACAGCGTGTTGCCCTTGGCCGCAGCACCATAGCCGACCACGGTCTTGCCCGCCGCCTTGGCGTCCGCCAGGAATGCCAGCAGGCTCGCCTTGCACGCCGCCACCTTCGGCCCGAAGGCACGGTAGGCGGCAGCATTCCCAAAGCCAGCCGCTGCTTCCGCCGCGCGCACAGCGTGTAGGCCGGCTGCAGCCTCACTCACCCCCCGCCGGCCCCAGACGCGCAGCGAGCCGCCATGGGTTGGCAGCTGCTCGACATCAAACAGGCTGAGGCCATGGCGCGCGAGTGCGGGTTCGAGTGCCGTGAGCGAGAGGTAGGAGAAGTGCTCGTGGTAGATGGTGTCGAACTGCACCTCGGAAATCAGCCGCAGCAGGTGCGGGAATTCGAAGCTGAACACCGCGGATCCGGGCTTGAGGGCGATCGCAACCCCGGCCAGGAAATCATTCAGATCCGGCACATGCGCCAGCACATTGTTGCCGAGCAGCAAGTCCGCTGCCTTACCCTCCGCCACCAAGCGGGTCGCGGTCTCCCGGCCAAAGAAGGCGACCAGCGACGGCACGCCCTTCTCTTCGGCCACAGCCGCGACATTGGCGGCAGGCTCAATGCCGAGGACCGGCACACCGTAGGGCTTGAAGTGCTGCAGCAGGTAGCCGTCGTTGGACGCAACCTCGATCACCAGCGACTGGGACCCAAGGCCAAGGCGCGGCACGACCGCGTCGACATAGGCCTTGGCGTGTGCCACCCAGCTGGTCGAGAAGCTGGAGAAGTAGGCGTAGTCGCTGAACAGATCTGCCGGCGGCATGTCGTAATCGACCTGCACCAAGTGGCAGGCGTCGCACACGACCGTGCGCAGCGGGAACGCCACATCGGCGCGTGCGGCCTGGTCGACCGGCACATAGGCGTTGGCCGACGGCATGGTCCCAAGGTCGACGAAGGTTTCGCGGCATTCGCTACCGCAGGATCGACACAAGTGCGTCACGCTGCCAGCCTTTCCTCGTAGGCGCTGATCTGCTGCTGGGCGAGGGCTGGGCGCGCAGCCGGTGCTGCCTGCTCCCACGCCATCGTCCATTGCACGGCCTCAACCACCGACAGGCGCGGCCGCCAGCCGAGCACCCGGGCCGCACGCTCTGGGTTGAGGGCGAGCTTGGCCGCCTCGACCGGGCCGGGTTCGCCATCTTGCTGCCACTGGCCGCGACCGGCAGCGGCAAGAGCGAGTTCCACCACCTGGCGCACGCTCCAAACCCCATCAATACTTGGACCGAAGTTGAGGGCTGGCGTGGTGCCGCCGGTCGCCAAGTGCTGGGCCAAGGCGAGATAGCCGGCGAGCGGCTCAATCACATGCTGCCAGGGCCGCGTCGCCTCAGGATTGCGCAATCGCAAGGGCTCACCAGCCCGCAGCGCCCGGGCGAGATCCGGCAGCAGCCGGTCGGCTGAGACATCCCCGCCGCCGATGACATTGCCGGCGCGCGCGGTTGCGAGCGGTGTCGCCGGGTGGGCCGCGCGCCAGGACGCGACCAGGATCTCGCAGGCCGCTTTTGAAGCGCTGTAAGGGTCTTTACCGCCAAGCCGGTCGGTTTCGACAAACGCCTGCCCGCTGTCGTCGTTGGCGTAGACCTTGTCGCTGGTCACCACGACGACGGCCTCAGCGCCAATCGTTGCCTCCAGCACGTGGGCGGTGCCTTGGACGTTGGTGGCAAAGGTGCCGACGGGATCGCGATAGCTCTGGCGCACCAGCGCTTGGGCCGCCAGGTGGAACACGATCTCCGGCGCGATGTCCGCAACGCGCGCGCGCAGCTGGGCGCGGTCCGCCAGATCAATCCAATCGGAACTGGCGAGCGTTGGGGCAAGGGTCAAGAAGGCGCCGGACTCTGATCCCGCTGGGGTTTCGGGTGGCAGCGCGATGCCATGCACGCGGGCGCCCAGCCGGGCCAGCCAGAGTGCCAGCCACGCACCCTTGAATCCAGAATGGCCCGTCAGCAGCACACGCCGCCCGGACCAAAATGCCGGATCAATCACTCCACAGCTTCCAGGGCGCTTGGCCGCTGGCCCACGCCGTTTCCAACAGTTCACGCTCGCGCAGCGTGTCCATCGGCTGCCAGAAGCCGCGGTGGCGCCAGGCAGCCAGCTGGCCTTGGCCGACCAGCCGCTCGACCGGCTCGCGCTCCCACGCCGTGTCGTCGCCATCGATCTCGTCGATGACACTGGGGGAGAGGACGAAGAACCCGCCGTTGATCAGCCCGGACTCGCCGGGCGGCTTTTCTTCGAACGCCACAATCCGGTCGCCGTTCAGCACAGCAGCACCGAACCGGCCAGGGGGCTGCACGACCGTCATCGTGGCCTTCAGGCCGTGAGCGCGGTGGAAGGCGATTTGCCCTGCGATATCAACGTCGCCCAAACCATCGCCATAGGTCAGGCAGAAAGCATCATCGCCCTCGACATAGCGCCGGATACGCTTGACGCGGCCACCGGTCTGGGTATCAGCCCCCGTGTCCACCAAGGTCACGCGCCAGTCTTCAGACCGATTTTGGTGGTACTTCTTGTAGTTCGTCGCCAGGTCAATCGTGACATCGGCTTGGTGCAGAAAGTAATTCGCGAAATACTCTTTGATCATATAGCCGCGATAGCCGAGGCAAATCACGAAGTCATTGATGCCGTGACTGGCATAGATCTTCATGATGTGCCACAGGATTGGACGCCCACCGATGTCGATCATCGGTTTTGGCCGCAGATGCGATTCCTCAGCAATCCGCGTGCCGCGTCCACCGGCGAGAATCACCGCCTTCATCGTGGCTTCCTTCCGAACTGTGGTGCCCGCCGACGGCGAGGGACATGACGCCCCTCACCGCCGCCCCAGGCGCGCTAGGCCTTGTGGGTCAGGCGCTCAATCATCGCATGCGCCAACACCAGCGTGTTGTCGGCGTTGGCCTTGCCGTCGGTGCCCTCGCCAATGCGGCTGCGGACGTAGGCGTCGACCTTGGCCTGATCAATCGGGTGTGTCGCCACCATCCCGGCGATCACCGCCTCAAGCGAGATGATGTGACCGGCCATGGTTTCGACGTGCTGGAACATCTGGTTGAACGCGCCAACGATCTGTTCCTGGAACTCGGAGACCTTTTTGTCGACATTGGCGACGGCGTTGCTCATCGCGGTGTTGGTTTCATCGCTCATGGCTCAGAGTGCTTCCTGCTGGGGGAGGGGTGGACGAGGCTTGGCGCCGCAGCGCCGGTGGCACAATCGCTCAGTACGGTGTCGGATTGAAGTGGTCACACACGCGGATCTCAACGCTGCTCCGCTCCAGATCCGCATTGGCCGGCATGTGCGTGCGGTGAATGGTGTGTTCGTTGAACAACAACACATCCCCCGGTTCCAGAAGCGGGCGGTAGCTCGTCTCAGCACCGAAGCGTGCATAGACCTCTTCCGCATCGACCTCGACGGTCGGATGGTGCGAATCTGTCCGGCTGGTCACGGCGAGCTGCTCACGGATCGCAACAGGAATGAGTTCCATCGTGGCCGACCGCTTGCCGCAGCTGGTCAAGGGCACCCACACGTTCACAAAGTCTGCGTTCGTGTAGTTGGTAACATCCTGGTGAAACGGCAGTTCATTGCTAACCACACCAGGCACTTGCCGACGTGTAATGAACAGTTGCTTCACGATGTCGATCTGTGTGGTGCCAAAGTAACGATAGAGAATCTTGGCGATCCCGCTGCCGTTGATCGCATTCGCACAGATATCACCGACCTGAAGTCCATACTGGTCGCAGACCGCTTCAATTTCCTTCAAGCGCGCCCAGTAAAACGGATTGTAAAGCGGGTTTTCAGTACCGCTGCCATCATAGCGGAAGAACCGTGACCGCAATTCCAGTGCTTTTAGCGTGCAGCTGCTCGCAAGGCTAAGAAAATTGACGAACGTTGTGGGCACAATATTGCGCACGACACAAACGCCGAATTCCTTGAAGACATCACTGATCGTCTCCGGATCGGCGGTGCAATCGAATTCGAGAAACTCATATCGGTTCTCGACATTTGCTTCGCTCACCAAGCTCATGCGATCGCCTCAGCATCAGAAAGGGGGGCTGGTTCCGGGACGTCATCTTCGGATATGCCGCCCGTCGCCTGGGTCAATCCCTGGGCAATGTTGCGGTTGATCGAGATCAGGATATCCACCTTCTCCGGGATGCGCTTTTGCATCAGGGCACCGGTGTGGCGATCGACGAAGGTGAACAAATTGAGCAGGTTCGACTTGATCTCTGGCGGCAGCGGATTGTTGCTGTCCGAGATATCGCCAGCCAGCATGCCCCACAGCTTCAAGTTCAAGATCAGTGCATGATCAAACTGCCGGCGGCGCACCGGTGGCACGCGCACTTGGTTGAGCCGCTTGACCGATTCAATAAGCGCCCGCGCCAGGGTCTCCTGCGGATTCCCGCCGATCTGCTGCGTCTTCACGTAGGCCTGATAACTGGGCTGAGCCATGATCGAGAATCCTCTGCTCATGCTGGATGAGTTTGCGGCAAACCTGCAGCGAGGCGTAGAAGTCGCCCGCCTCGGCCAAACGGTTGATCTCGAGCACCAGATCGACGCTGCTCGGACTGGCCGCGATGAACTCCGCCAGCAGCTGGCGGAACAGGGTCAACCGTTGATCGCGCTGCTCCTGCGAGATGTAGATCATCTGGATCAGGAAGAAGATGCGCTTGGCCGGCGTCGTCGCGTGCTCTTCGCGCAAGATATCCTTCTGGCGCAGCAGCGAGGCGGTGTTGTGGATCGCCAACTCGCAGCGACCGCCGCAGTTTTCGATCACCGCACCGTTGATCAAGATTTTCTCGTGGGGTTTCAGCGACAGTTTTAGCGGCATAGCGCGAGCCTAACACGATGAGGCGTCGCCGGGTATCCCAAGCGCCCGCCGCACACCGCGTGACTGTAGTTCGCCTGCCCAACATGCGCCAACGTCCTGCCTCCCAACGGAACCGGTCGAACCGCTGATACCAGCGAATGCCGGGCCGGCTCCGATCTCGGTCAGCGATCGAGGCAATGGCCCTCGATCGCTTGAGAGACAGATTTAGCAGAATCGTCGAAGTGTTTGAAGAGGTTTGTGTAAGCGGCTTCGCCCTGCCCTGCTTACTTCAACAAACCGACTGTTGGATCCTGGCCCAGAGCCCGTTCGCCGGAGTAGAAGCCAAGCTTGCGGCGGCTGTCGGCTATGTCGAGGTTGCGCATCGACAGCTGGCCGATCCGGTCCGAGGGGGTGAACTCGCTCGCCCCCTTCTCCATGGTCAGGCGTTCGGGCGCGTAGGTCAGGTTCGGGCTGGTGGTGTCGAGCAGCGAGTAGTCATCGCCGCGGCGCAGTTCCAACGTCACCTCGCCGCTGATCGGGGCTGCGACCCAGCGCACCAGCGAATCCCGCAGCATCAGCGCTTGGGGATCAAACCAGCGGCCCTCGTACAGCAACCGGCCGAGCTGGCGGCCGAGCGTGCGGTACTTCTCCAAGGTCGCCTCGTTGTGGATGCCGGTGATCAGGCGCTCATAGCCGATGTGGAGCAGCGCCATACCCGGCGCTTCGTAGATGCCGCGGCTTTTTGCCTCGATGATGCGGTTCTCGATCTGGTCGGACATGCCAAGGCCGTGGCGGCCGCCAATCGCGTTGGCTTCCAGCATCAGCGCGACGATGTCGGTGTACTCAACGCCGTTAAGCGCGACCGGCAAGCCGCGCTCGAAGCGCACAGAGACGGTTTCTGCGTTCACGGTCACCGCCGGATCCCAGAAGCGCACGCCCATGATCGGCTCGACGATGCGGATGCTGGCGTTCAGCTGCTCCAGATCCTTCGCCTCGTGGGTCGCCCCCAGGATGTTGCTGTCGGTCGAGTAGGCCTTTTCCGGCTTCATTTTGTAATTGAACTTGCGTTCCAACAGCCACGCGCTCATCTCCGCCCGGCCGCCGAGTTCGGTGACGAAGGCATCATCCAGCCAGGGCTTGTAGATCCTGAGATCGGGGTTGCGCAGCAGGCCGTAGCGATAGAACCGCTCGATGTCGTTGCCTTTGTAGGTCGACCCGTCGCCCCAGATGTTCACCCCATCGGCCTGCATCGCATCGACCAGCATGGTGCCGGTGACCGCACGGCCGAGCGGCGTGGTGTTGAAGTACTTCTTGCCGGCGGTCGCGATGTCGAAGGCGCCGCACGCAATCGCGATCAGGCCTTCGTGCACGAGCGCCTGGCGGGCGTCGACCAGACGCGCGTGCTCAGCCCCGTAGACCATGGCGCTGTCGACGATGGCGTTGCAGTCCGCTTCATCGGGCTGGCCGAGATCAGCCGTGTACGCGTAGGGGATCGCCCCCTTCTCGCGCATCCACGCAATCGAGGTGCACGTATCGAGGCCACCAGAGAACGCCAAGCCAACTTTCTCGCCGGCCGGAATCGCAGTCAGAATTCTACCCACGGCCGAGCATCCTCTTGGCGTTTGGAACAGAGGCGCGGGGTATCACCGGCTTGCGCCAGCCGTCAAGCGGTGGCCCTAGCAGTGCGGTGGATCTGGCCCTCGTCGGCGGGCGCCCGTGAGGCCCAGGATCGCGCCATCGCCGTTGGGAGAGCGCGTATGACCCCCACCCTGTTCGTTGGCAACTACAACTACTCCAGCTGGTCGCTGCGACCATGGCTGTGCCTCGCGTGGGCCGAGATCGCGTTCGCGGAACGCTTCGTCGACCTCGATCAAGCGGGCTATGGCGGTGATGGCATCGCGGAACTGAAGGCGATCTCGCCGACAGCCAAGGTGCCGGTCCTAGAGATCGATGGGACACGGATCTGGGACAGTGTCGCGATCGCCGAATGGGCAGCTGAGACCAGCGGTCAGTTGCTGCCATCAGCACCGGTCGAGCGGGCCCTGGTGCGATCGGCCGTCGCCGAGATGCATTCGGGATTCGCGGCCCTGCGCCGGGATCTGCCGATGAACATCCGCCGCCGCTGCCGCGCCCATGGCCTGCCAGCAGACACACTGCGCGACCTCGACCGGCTGAGCACTTTGTGGGACTGGGGCCGCAACCGCTTCGGTGATCGTGGTCCCTATTTGTTCGGGCAACGCTCGCTGGCCGACGCCTTCTACCTGCCGGTCGCGGCGCGGCTGCGCACCTACGCTGTTGCCCTCGCGTCCGATCAGGCCGAACGCTATGGCGCTATGCTGCTGGAGGATGAGGCATTCCAAATCTGGGAAGCGCGCGTGCTGGCGGAGCCGGTACGCGCCTTTGCCCAAGTGCCGCTCGATGCCGTCTATCCGGGCACCGATCTGGCCTAGTCGCAACCGCCCGCCCGTGGTTAACGGGCGCGGCAGCATGCGGGTCGCTGGTGTCTAAGTCGGTGCGAAATTGGCGGAAGGGATGAGATTCGAACTCACGGTACGGTTTAACCCGTACAACGGTTTAGCAAACCGCCGCCTTCAGCCTCTCGGCCACCCTTCCGCC
>JAAFHH010000061.1 GCA_013297545.1 Alphaproteobacteria bacterium | reverse complement strand
GTAGGTGTTCTCCTTGCGATCGCCCAGCACGGCGAACGTGGTCGGGTGCGGATCGGCGACCACCAGAAGTTCAAGTGCTTCCAGGCCCTTTTGCACTTCCGGCATGCGGGTCACGGTGTTGCCGCCGTGGCCGAACACCACCATGCCCTTGATGTTGTCGCGCTGGTCGACCTGTTCGGCCGGTTGCAGCACGGCGTCAAACCAGCGCGTGGTCGTGATGCCCGAGGTTTCCATATTCTGCTTGCGGGTGCGCGCCGGGCGGCCTGCCTTCGCTGGCACTTCGTCGAAGCGCGCTTGGAACCAGTCGTAATCGACTTCCCAGACCCGGCTCCAGTGGCGCCAACCGCCTTCGACCAGCCCGTAGTAGAGCGGCAGAGTGGTGACGTCGAGGCCAAGGTCCGTTGCACCCTGCACATTGCAGTGGCCGCGGAAGATGTTGGCACCCGTGCCGTCCGAGCCGACATTGCCGGTCGCCAGCAACAGCGTACAGAACGCGCGGACGTTGGCGGTGCCAACGGTCTTTTGCGTCGCACCCATGCACCAGACCAGCGTGGCTGGCTTTTCCTTCGCGAAGGTTTCAGCGACCTTGCGCAACTGCGCGCCCGGCACGCCGGTCACCCGTTCCACTTCGTCCGGCGTCCACTTTTCGACTTCCTTGCGCACGTCTTCCATGCCGTGGACGCGCTTGGCAATGAAGTCTTTATCTTCCCAGCCATTGGCGAAGATGTGGTGCAGCATGCCCCAGATCACCGGGATGTCGGTGCCCGGTCGGATGCGGACGTATTCGGTTGCGTGCGCCGCCGTGCGGGTCATGCGCGGGTCGATCACGATCATGTTGGCGCGGTTGATTTCCTTACCCGTCAGCACGTGCTGCAAGGACACCGGGTGCGCTTCGGCGGGGTTACCGCCCATGATCATGATGGTCTTGGAATTGCGGATGTCGTTGTAGCTGTTGGTCTGCGCGCCATAGCCCCAGGTGTTCGCGACACCGGCAACCGTGGTCGAGTGGCAGATCCTGGCCTGGTGGTCGACCGAGTTGGTGCCCCAGAACGCCGCAAACTTGCGGAACAGATACGCACCTTCGTTCGAGAACTTGGCCGAGCCCAGCATGAACACTGAGTCAGCGCCGTTCTTTTCGCGAATGGCGTTCATCTTGTCGCCGATTTCAGTGATCGCCTGATCCCAGCTGATCCGGGTCCACTGACCGCCGACCAGCTTCATCGGGTACTTCAGACGACGATCGCCGTGCACCAGTTCGCGCACCGACGCCCCCTTGGCGCAGTGCGTGCCGCGGTTGATCGGGCTGTCCCACGCCGGCTCTTGACCAACCCACACACCGTTCTGGACTTCGGCGATCACCGTGCAGCCGACCGAGCAGTGGGTGCAGATGTTCTTGCGCAGCTGCACTGGAATGCCGGGCCGCATCGGGCCGGCTTCGGCCTTCTTCATGGCACCGAGCTTGATGGCACCGATCGCGGCCAAACCGCCCGCCGCGACGCCGGAGCGGCGCAGGAACGTCCGGCGATCGAGCACTCCAGCCGCGAGACCACCGGCCAAGGCTTGGAGCTTGCTGCGGGCTGAGGTGCCCGCGGAACGCTTGATAAGCATGCTTCCCCCCTTACGACCTAGTAGCGGTTGGTGCGGTAAAACGCTTTGACATGATCGGTTTCCCGGTAGCGCGCCTTGCGCTGATCGGCGCGGTTCTCGGTCGCCAGCGCATCACCCGCAAGCGGGGGAGCCACCACGGCGACCGCGGCTGCGGCACCCGCAATACCGACACCCTTCAGCACGCTGCGGCGCTCGGTGGTCGTGTCGTTCGACTGGTCCATGACGTGTCCTCCCGTGGATCGTTGCGCTTCCGCACTGCTTGTTGTTCGACGCTCACGCGCTGCTGGTTGTTTGACGCTCACGCGTCCAGCGCGTAGGCCTGTTCCTCAATGTCCATAAACAACCGCCCTACCGTGCCGACAGCGCGGTAGAAGTTGGCGGTTTCAGCCGTTTCCATGTCTGCAAAGCACCGCGCCGCCCAGGGCTGCAGATGGCGTTCGAAAAAGCGTTGGGTGCGTTCGGTCTCATCGCCGAAGTGGCCGGCGACCAAGCCGGACATCGCCTCGCACAACAGCGCCAAGTGATCTTCGGGTTCCGGCACGGCTGCGTCGCGCGCAATGCCAAGGGCTGACAAGTCTTCGCGCACCCGCGCCAGCGGGCGTTCGTGCAAGAACCCGGTCAAGTAGAACGACGCGTACGGCATCAACTCGCCGCGGCCAACGCCGATGAACAGCTGGAAGTGTTCGCGCTGCACGTCCGCGACCGATGCCGCCCGCGCCGCATCGGCCAGTGCGACATGCGCCATGCCGAGTGGCGAGGCGTCGCCCTTCAGGCCAGCGATCGCGCGCAACACCTCGGCCGTCGGCGCCTTGCCAACCAGCAAGGCCAGCAGCCCGTATTCCTGGGCGCGCACTTGATCGATCTCGTCGACCTCAACGGCTACCGCCGGGCCATCTTCCGGGTAGAGATCCGGGCGCAGCACACCGCGCGCCACCCCGGTTGCTGATTCCACCGCCAGCACCCGTTCGGCCGGCACGCGCCGCCAAGTCGACACCGAGGGCTGCGTGACGCCAAGCGCCCGGGCCAAGGCACCAATGCCCCCCGCTGCTGCGATCGCTGTCTCTAGCCCGTGCTCTCGTGCCATTGCCCGTCTTTGCGACTTATTCGCAACAAACCCACAGCAACGCCGCGGGTCTGCCTCCCAGCGGTCATAGTAAGCACCTATGGCCTGGCCCCGCAACGGCGTTATGTCCGCAGTTTTAAGAAGGGATTGCGCTGCCGTGGCGGCGTTTGACTGGCACGGATACTGGCTCGGCCAGCGTCAGCTCTGCGGCTGGTGCCACGGGCTCATGAGCACCGTCATTGTGCAGTGCAACATTATTGTCCGCGGGTGCCGCCAGCTCTTCGACCGGCGGGGCGTCCTCTGGCTCGTCTGGCGCCTCGCCTGCGGCCGGCGGGGCTTGCACCAAGGTCGGCGGCTCGGGGGGTGTTGCGTCGCGAAACAGGCGGGCGACTTGGCCGGCGACATCATCCCACGGGCCAATCGCGCCATAGCCCGGCGCATCGCCCGGGATGTTGTAGTTGAAGCTGTAATCGCGCGCCGGCCCGACGAAATCGCGGATCGCCGGGTCAATCAGCCACAGGCGCCGGAGTGCCGCCTGCTGCAGCGGCTGCGGCACCCAGCTCTGCAGGAACTGGCGGAAATCGCTGAACGGGTTCAAATCCTCGATGCGCGGCAGCTTGGCGATCTTGGCTGCGATCTCCGCCTCATCGGTGGGGGCGGCCGGCACCGCGGCCGCGGGCGCCGGCTCCACCGGCTCGACCGGGCGCGCCCCACCCTTGAGGCGGGACCAGCGACCAAGAAACCCCTCGCCGCTCATTCCTCGCCCCCGACCCGGCTGCGCCGGCCCAGCGAGTCCGGGTCGTGGCGCGTGCGTTGGCGCTTAAAGAACGGCCGCTCGACGTGGTGTTCGGCCACGAATTCTGCCAGCCAAGCGGCGATGTCGGCTGGCATCGGCACGGCATCCAGGCGATCGGTTAAGCTGTCCGCCAGCGATTCCCCCTCATAGGGGTCGACCGTCGCGTGGATCAGCTCGATGCCGTCATCCGGGTTCGGGCGGATCTGCACCCAGACACTGGGGGTGCCGACCAAGTTATCGCGGTAGTGGCTGGTGTCGCCGGAATGCAGCGAAAGCCCAAGCTCACCCGCATAGTAGAGTTCTTCTTCTGGCAAGGACGGCAGGCGCGTCCAGGCCGGGATCGGCGGGGCGTCCGGCAAGACCGCGCGCGTCGACCAGATCTCAGCCTGCCACTCGCTGATGCCTGGGCGCTTGGCGACGACAATTCCAATGCTGCGGCCGGTTTGCGGCATAGTCCGAAATCCTCACGCGACGCGTGCGAGCGGCAGGCCGGTGATCAAGTTCTGCGGCTTCAAGCGCACGGTTTTGTCCGCACTCATCGCCAGCAGCAGATAGACCGGATGCCCCTTCGCCGCGTCCACTACGGGTGTGTCGGCTGGCAGTGTCAATCGGAACAGCGCCAGCACGTCGAGCACGTCTTGATCGCTCAAGCGCTTGCCAGTCCACAGCGCATTGCCGATGCGTGTGGCATCGGCATCCAGGCCGACGAACCAGCGCCAATCGGTATCCCGGATCTCGGCCAGCGGCTCGATCGAAACCTCCAGGCCCAACAGGTGGCGCACCCAGGCCTCCAATGCCCGCGCGAGCCCCGCGCGGCTTTTCGGGTTGGACCCGACATTGAGAGCCATGGTGTGGGCATCCGACCGGCTCCAATAGGTGAACGCCGTGTCGTCGCCCAACACATCAAGCTCGTCGGCCGCACTGTCGCCGAACATCTTGAGGATTGGCATCGCCTTGCGCTCGGACTCGTGCGCCTCGACGATCTCAAGGTCGGCCAGCAGCACGGCACCGTCTTGGAAGCTCGCACGCTGGGGCCGGAAGAACAGCTCACCAGCGCGCAAGGTGTAGGCGTCCGTGCAGCCATCGAGCGCGTTGCGCAAGATGATGTGGACCAGCTGGTTCAAGAACAGCGGCGGGGTCCGCCCGACGCCGCCGCGGATCAAACCCAGGTAGGCGGCCTCCAAGCTGGGCGCCGCGATCAGCCGGTCGCGAAACGCGATCAGCAGGGTCCAGTTCTCGCGCGCATCATCGTCCGCCAGGGCCGCGATGTCAGCAGGCGAGACCGCCGCGCGCGGCTGCGCCATCAGGCGGGCGTGCAGGGCGCGTTCCGCATCGCACGCCTCGTCCGGCGGCAACACTTCGGGCCGGGCGAGGTAGGCGAGCAGCAGCTCGTCGGTCAGCAGCAACCCGCCAGATGCCGTGCGCTGGCTCAGCTGGTGGCCGGACGCGACCCAGAATTCAGTCATGGTTTCGATCCTTGCATCACCTGCACCAGGTCGACGGCTTCCTCGACCTCCCCTTCGTCGGAGGCGACGATGGTGAAGGCTGGGCCAAACCGGGCCATGTCCGATCTGGTACCAGGTGCCCGCGGGCTCAAGGTGCGGAACTGTTCGACGATCTCGCCCGCCTCATTGAGGCTGCGGTGAACGGCGATCAACGTGTTGGTCGGATGGTCCGCCAGGGTCTGGGCGTAGCGCAGTTCTTCTTCGGCTGCCGCCTCCGCCGCCGCCCGCGACGGCGCACCGAGGTGCGTCTGCAGCTGGTCCGCCAATTGGCTGAGCGCTGCATCCCAATCGTCTGCACTCGCCTCAGCGACCGCGACCAAGGTTGACCAGCCAAAGCTCGCGATGCCGAGCAGGCCAGAGCGGAACGCGACCCGGTCCTTGCCGGTCAGGTCAGCTGGATCTTGATCCCAGAACAGGAACCCACCGCCAACCGCCCATTCCCCCGGCTCGGCCGGCGGCTGGAACACCAGCGCGTCCGACGGGTCGAGGCGGATGGTGCGCAACAGCTTCACCGGCGCGGCTCCCCAGTCGCGCGATCGAGCCAGTCGGCATCGGTCAGCGCTGGCAGCAGGGGGATGCGCTGGCCGATCTGGCCGAGGGCGGCTTCGAACACCAAGTCGCCATTGATATCGATGCCGCACCGATCCTTGGTGTCCGGCTTGTTCAATCGGCCGAGGTAGCTCTCTGCAATGCGCTTGAGCCCGCTCTCCGCCCAATGATCCAGGTAGACCATGAAGTGCCGCGCGGTGGCCGCCGCAAGGTCGGGCCCCGAAGTCGCCTCAAAACCTTCTTCGGCGAGCGAGGTTGCATCTGGCCACTGGCCGGGCTCATCCGATTCGGGAAACGTCAAGCGCACGCAGGCGGACGCGACCAGCCAGAGCGGTGGCTCCCCCTCCTCCGCACCGTCCGGCCAGGCGAGGCGCACACCCCCCACCAGACCGCGATCGACGCGCACCGCCGCCGGCCAATCGACGGTGATCGGCTTTTCCGGCGGGGCGCGGGTGGCGAGCGCGTCGATCACGGCCGCGAGCACGGCAAACACCACGCAGCGCGCGCGGGTTAAGTCTTCGGCCGGCTCCAGCACGATCGCGAATTCAGCGACCGCCGTGCGGTCGGACCACACCAGGGTGCCAGCCCCAGCCTCGGCCGCGATCGCAACCGCGTGGTCGTGGGCGCTGACGCCGGTGGGGGCGCGAACCTGCTCGTAGGGCGGCGGTAATTCCAACTCCATAGACCCTGTTCCGCAGATGGTGGTGGCGGGGAGCGAAATGTTTATAGCATTGCTGTCGAACAACAACCGCCCGCGGCCTATGGATGTGCGGCGAGGCGGTGGGGGAGGATACTGTGGCCGGCACGATCGTGGTCTGTTCTTGCGAGGGCACCATGCCCCTCGACACTGCTGCGATCACCCGCGGCTGCGCTGGCACGGTCGTTACGGCCGAGCAACTGTGCCGCCGCGAGCTGGGTCGTTTCAAGGCGTTGCTGGGCACTGGCGATCTCACCATCGGCTGCACGCAAGAACAGCCGCTGTTCGAAGAGACGGCATCGGATGCCGGGGTAGCGCACCAGATCCGCTACGCCAATGTGCGCGAAACCGCTGGCTGGTCGGTGGATGCTGGTGCCGCCGGCCCAAAGATGGCGGCCCTGTTCGCTGCTGCTGGCGAACCGATGCCGGACATCAGCTTGCTGGCACTCGAGAGCAAGGGGGTGGCCCTCGTCTACGGTGTCGACGCGGTTGCCCTCGAGGTCGCGCGGCGCTTGGCCGATCGGCTCGACATCACCGTGCTGCTGTCCAACCCAACCGAGGTGCCGCCGCCGCGCACGACGGCGTTCCCAGTACTCAAGGGCACCATTCGCAAAGCCGCCGGCGTGCTCGGCAGTTTCGAACTCGGCGTCGACGACTTGGCGGAGCCTGCTCCCAGTTCGCGCAGCACGCTGGTGTTTGGTCCCGCCCGCGATGGGGCGACGTCGCATGCGGATCTGGTGCTCGATGTCACCGGCGGACGGTCGCTGTTTGCGGGCGACGGCCTGCGCGCCGGCTACCTGCGCGCTGATCCCCGCGTACCAGCGCAGGTGGAAGCGCTGATCACCCAGGCGGCCGATCTGGTCGGCACCTTTGACAAGCCGCGCTACATCCAGTTCACCGAAAGCCTGTGCGCCCATTCCCGCAGCCGAAAGATCGGCTGCACGCGCTGCCTGGATCTCTGCCCGGCGGGTGCGATTGAACCGGCCGGCGATACGGTTGCGATCGATCCCGCGATCTGTGCTGGCTGCGGCCAATGTGCGGCCGCCTGCCCCACGGGGGCTGCGTCTTACGCGCTGCCGACAGCCGACGCGTTGATGCGCCGCCTGCGCACCTTGATGGTGACCTACCGCACCGCCGGCGGCCTTGCCCCCCAGCTGCTGCTGCACGACGGCGATCACGGGGTCCAGCTGATCGATGCCGCGGCCCGCTTCGGCGATGGTCTGCCGGCAACCGTGCTGCCGCTGCAGGTCAATGAGATCACGCAAGTGGGCTCGGAACTGATCGCTGCCGCGTTTGCCTTTGGCGCTGTCAGCGTCGTGCTGCTCAGCCGCGCCAAGCCGAAGCACGACCAATTGGGCCTGGAGCGCACGGTCGCCCTCAGCCACCAGCTGCTCGATGGCTTCGGCTATGGGGCGGCTGGCCTCAGCGTGCTGCAGACCGACGACCCCGATCACTTGGTGCAGGCGCTGCGCACCGTTCCGCGGTCCCTGCCGACCGCCACACCGGCGAGCTTCCTGCCGATCGGCGACAAGCGCGGCGTGCTGCAGACCGCGATGAAGGAATTCGCCCGCGTCGCCCCGACGCCGGTTGACCGGGTCGCCCTGCCCGCTGGCGCACCCTTTGGTGCAGTCGATGTCCAGGTCGCTGGCTGCACGCTCTGCCTGGCGTGTGTGTCCGCCTGCCCAACCTCCGCACTCGGCGACAACCCAGACCAGCCGACCCTCACCTTCAACGAGAGCCTGTGCGTGCAGTGCGGCCTGTGCGCCAACACCTGCCCGGAAAGCGTGATCACCCTCGTCCCGCAGCTCGACATCGCGGCCTGGTCAGCCGGCACACGCACGCTGAAAACCGAAGAGCCGTTCCGCTGCATCCGCTGCGACAGCGCCTTCGGCACCCGCGCCCAGATCGAGAAAGTGACCCAGAAACTCTCTGGCATGGGCCACTGGATGTTCTCGGGCGAGAACGAGAAGCGCCTCACCCTGCTGCAGATGTGCGAGAAGTGCCGGGCCGAAGCGACGATCATCGACGCGGTTGATCCCTACGCAACCACTCCCCGTCCGCGCGCCCGCACCACCGAGGACTATCTGCGCGAACGCGCCGCCGGTAAGGATGAATTCGGGGAGGGTTAGCCCTCAGCATCGCGGATCAGCGCCGCCAGCACTTGGTGGGAATGGTGCCGGTAGCTCGGGTCGAGCGAGTCGACGTTGAACATCAGCAGGCAGTCGGCTGCACCAGCCCGGTCCATCAACGGCAGGGTCAAGCGGCGGTAGATCAGTGGCGCGTGGCCGGGCACCGTGATCGTCACCCGCGACGCCGTCGGCACGCCGCCGGCCATTGCCTCCAAATAGTTGCCGGTAACCAGGTCGCGGTATGACGCTGGCTCCAGTTGATCGACGAACTGCACGCCGCCTAAGCGGTTCCACGGCGACACCAGGCGTTCTCCGCGCACACGAAAGCGTAAGCGGCCATCGGGTTCGCGCTGGATCTGGTTGATTGCGCCGAGCAAGCCGGCAAAGTCGACCGGGTCGAAGGCGGAACGGCGCGGCAAGGCACCGGTCCGATCCCGCTCGCGCTGCCACCAATCCAGCAGCAGCCTGGCGCCGGGGTGGCCATCGAGGGCAACGTCGATCGCCTCGACGGTCAGTTCGCTGGCCATGGCTGCTGACCCCTTTCCGATCTGCTCTAGCTGCGCACCCCAAAGCTTTCGCGCGTCAAGGACCGGGCACTGCGGATCAGCGCCATGAACACTTGGTGGGCGTGATGCCGGTGGCCCGAATCCATCGAATCCGGGTTGAACATCAGCAAAGTGTCTGGCGCCCCGGTGCGGCCGAGCAGTGGCAGCATCAAGCGGCGGTAGATCAGCGGCTCGTGACCGTGAACTGCGACGGTGACCCGCGACGCACTCGGCGCGTCGCTGTCCATTGCCTCCGAATAGTCGCGGATGACGATGTCTCGGTAGGTCGCGGGTTCCAGCTGGTCGACGAACTGCGGCTCACCGGCGGCGTTCTCGGTCGCGAAAATCCGCTCGCCGCGGATGCGAAACCGCAAGCGGCCATCGGGATCCCGTTCGATCAAATTAATCGCGCCGACCAGGTGGGCGAACTCGACCGGGTCGAGTGCTTGGCGGCGCGGCCGGGTGTTGGTGTCCGCGCGCGCACGCTGCCACCAGTCCAACAGCAACAGCGCACCCGCGTGGCCATCCAGGCTGAGGTCGATCGGTTCGACAACAAAACGATCGCTCATTGTGCCAGCTGTCCCTCGGGCGGTGCGTGCTCGCGCTATGATACGAGCAAGGCGCGCTTACCGGTGTGATTGGCAGGGCCGACCAGGCCTTCTGCCTCCATTTGATCGACAATGCGCGCCGCACGGTTATAGCCAATCGCTAAATGCCGTTGCAAGAAGCTGACCGAGCACTTGCGTTCCTGCAGCACCAGGGCCGCGGCCCGGTCGTAGAGCTCATCACCAGTGGTTGACACCTCGGCCGGCGGCTCATCAGGCGCATCGGCCACCACCGCGTCGACATAGCGCGGGGCGGCCTGGCCACGCAGGAACGCCGTTACGGCTGCGACATCATCGTCGGCCACGAACGGCCCATGCACGCGGGTGATCCGCCCGCCATTGTGCATGTAGAGCAAGTCGCCCTTGCCGAGCAGCTGTTCCGCCCCGCCCTCGCCGAGGATCGTGCGGCTGTCGATCTTCGAGGTGACGTGGTAGGACACGCGGGTTGGGAAGTTCGCCTTGATCGTGCCGGTGACGACATCGACCGATGGGCGCTGGGTTGCCATGATCAGGTGAATACCAGCAGCGCGCGCCATCTGCGCCAGGCGCTGGATCGTCGCCTCGATCTCTTTGCCGGCGACCATCATCAGGTCCGCCATCTCGTCGACGACGACGACGATGAACGGCATATCATCGAGGTCGAGCGATTGTTCTTCGAACAAGGGCTGGCCGGCAGCATCAAACCCGACCTGGACGCGGCGCGTGCGTTCCGTGCCGTCCTTGGTCAGCTGGGCGATCTTGGTGTTGTAGCCTTCGATGTTGCGCACGCCGAGGCGCGACATCGCGCGGTAGCGCTGCTCCATTTCGCGCACGACCCATTTCAGTGCCACGATCGCCTGTTTCGGATCCGTCACCACCGGCGTCAGCAGGTGCGGGATGCCGTCATAGGCGCTGAATTCCAGCATCTTCGGGTCGATCAGGATCAGGCGGCACCGCTCCGGCGGTAGGCGGTAGAGCAACGACAAGATCATGGCGTTGAGGCCAACCGACTTGCCCGATCCCGTCGTGCCGGCGATCAGCAAGTGCGGCATGCGGGCGAGATCGGCCACCACCGGCTCCCCACCAATGTCCTTGCCGAGGATCAGCGGCAACGCCGCACCAGGGTCCGCCCACGCGGGTGTCGCCAGCAGCTGCGCCAACGACACCGCATCGCGCTGCGGGTTCGGCAGTTCGATGCCGATCACCGTGCGACCGGGGATGACCGCGATGCGCACAGCAACCGCACTCATGGCGCGCGCGATATCATCGGCGAGGGCGACGACCCGGGCAGACTTGGTGCCGGCTGCCGGTTCCAGTTCGTAGAGCGTGACGACGGGACCCGGGCGCACCTTCACGATGTCGCCGCGCACGCCGAAATCGGCCAGCACACCTTCGAGCTGGCGGGCGGTCGCGGCGAGTGTGATGTCGTCGACACTCACGGGTGCCGAGCGCGGCACACTCAAGAGGTCGAGCGGCGGCAGCACCGGTGCTGCAGTCGTTGCAGGCTGATACGCGAGCAACGCGACTTTTGGTTCGCTCTTCGGCCGCACCACGCGGGCGAGCAGCGACGCGGTTGCGTTGCCAGGCTCCGGCTTGCGGCGCAGGCGCGCCTCGTCCCGCTCGCCCTGCAGGCCGACGATCGGTGGTACTGCGGCAGGCTTCGGGACCGGCGCTGGTGCGGGTGTGGCAACCGGCGCGGGCACTGCAGCCGGCCGCTCGATGCGGGGATCGAGCGGCGATGTCGTCGGCACCGCCTCGCGGATCTGCTCAGCCGCGCGTTCCACCTCCACCTTCGCCTTGCGCCAGCCGACGCGCGCGCCGCTGACCAGGGCGCGCCAGCCGCGGACCACGCCGATCGCGCCGTCAACGCCGGCATCGCGCCATTCGCGCGGGCTGAAGCCGAGGGTGAAGACGAGCAACACCCCCGCCAACGCCGCAGCCGCGAGGCCCAGGGTGCCGGTGGACACACCACCCAGCACCGGG
>JAAFHH010000060.1:7018-11477 GCA_013297545.1 Alphaproteobacteria bacterium | reverse complement strand
CGAAACTGTGGTGCGCGTGCTGGGCTTCCAGGGCGAACTCGCCTTCGACACTTCGAAGCCCGACGGCACGCCGCGCAAGCTTCTGGACGCGTCGCGCCTGCACGCGCTCGGCTGGCGCCACCAGACCTCGCTCGAAGACGGTATCCGGCGCGCCTATGAGGCCTTTCTGGCGGAGCCGCGCTGGCACCACGCGGCGTGAGCGGTCTCGCCAGCGCCGCGTTCGCCCTCTACCGGGCGGTTGCCACGGCCGCCACGCCGCTGGTCCGCCGGCTGATCGCCCGGCGGCGCGCGCGCGGCAAGGAACACGCGACCCGCTGGCCGGAACGCTTTGGCGAGCCGAGCTTGGCCCGCCCCGAGGGCCGGTTGATCTGGATCCATGCGGTCAGCGTTGGGGAATCGCTGGCCGTGCTGCCGCTGGTCGAAGCCCTGGATGGCGAAGTGCTGGTGACCACCGGCACCGTGACGTCGGCAAGCGTGCTAGACGGTCGTCTGCCGTCCCACGCCCGCCACCAGTTCGCCCCGGTCGACCTGCCGGCCGCGATCGACCAGTTCCTCGACCATTGGCGCCCGGATGCCGCGCTGTGGGTCGAGAGCGAACTCTGGCCGACCGCGATCCGCGCCACCGCGGCCCGCGGCATCCCGATGGCGATGGTGAACGCCCGCATCGCCGAACGCTCGGCTGCGCGCTGGCCGAGCTGGCTCTCTCGCCCCCTGCTTGGCTGTTTTCGCCTGGTGCTGGCGCAGAGTCCGGGCGATGCGGCGCGCTTCCAAGCGCTCGGCGCCGCCGATGTGCGCACGGTCGGCAATCTGAAGCACGCGGCCCCGCCGCTGCGCGTCAATGAAGCGACCTTAGCCACCTTGCAGACCGTGGTGGGGGCGGCGCCGCGCTGGTGCCTCGCCTCCAGCCACCCAGGCGAGGACGAGCTCGCGATTGCCGCCCACCGCGCTCTCAGCCAGCGCTATCCCGGTCTGATCACCGTGATCGTGCCGCGCCACCCGGAACGGGGGCCCGCGATCGCAGCCTCGATCACCGATCTGCCGGTGGCGCTGCGCTCACGCGGACAACGGCTGACGGCGGGGATCTACGTGGCCGATACATTGGGCGAACTCGGCCTGTGGTTTCGGCTGATTGATTTGGTGCTGGTGGGCGGCGCGTTCGCGGGCAAGGGCGGCCACAATCCGCTGGAGCCGGCACGGCTGGGGGCAGCCCTGCTGTTCGGACCGGACATGCGCAACAATCTGGAGGCGACTGAGCTGCTGGCCGCTGCCAGCCGGCAGGTGAGCGATCCGGCGTCGCTGATCGCCGCACTCGACGATCTGCTCGGCAACCCGGTCGAACGCCAGCGCCTCGGCAGGCTGGCCGCGGCGGCGGCGGCCACCGAAGCGGGTGTCGTCACCCGGGTGGTGGACGCTCTGGCGGCAGTGCTGCCCGCAATGCCGCCACCTCGCCCTTAAGGGCACGGACCTCGTCGACCAACACGGTCAGCCGATCATCGACTGGCGTGTCCGCGACCGCTTGGGTGTGCAGCGCGTTGGTCAGAATCCCGATGAACAAGTTCAACACCGCAAAGCTGGTGATGATGATAAACGGCAAAATCACCACGAGCGCGTAGGGGTGGCTCTCCATCACCGGGCGGACGACGTCGCTCCAGCCATCCATGGTCATGATCTGCAGCAGCGTGAACAAGGACGCACCCAAGGTCGCGAAGCGTTCCTGGTCGAAGCCGAACAGCTTGGTGGTCAGCACCGCGAAGACGTAGAACACCAGCAGGATCAGCAAGACGACGGTCGACATTGGCGGGATCGCGGCCAAAAACCCGCCGACCACCCAGCGCATGGACGGGATCAGGCTGATCAAGCGCAACAGCCGCAGCACCCGGAACGCCCGGAGCACGGAAAACTCGCCGGACGCCGGCACCAGCGCGATGCCGACAATGATGAAATCAAACCAGTTCCAGCCACTGCGCCAGAACCGCCGGCCCTCCACCAGGATCTTCAGGCCGATTTCCACGACGAAGACCGCGAGGATTGCGCTATCGATCGCCTTCAGCCACGGCCCATAGGCGTCCATGACCGACGGGGAGGTTTCGATGCCAAGCGTGACCGCGTTGAACAAGATCAACACAGTGATCACGCGCACCACCGCGGTGCTTTCTAGAAACACTCCAAGGCGTTGCCGCCAGTCGCCCGCAACAGTCATCACGCTTCCCACAGCACCCCAAGACCGGCCGGTGGTGTCGCACAGGCTGATCGCTGGCCGCAATCTTTCAAACGTCATGGGTTTGTGGGTTGCGTCGGCCCGACATCAGTCTAACTGTTATGATGTACAGACAGCTGTTGCACTGACGCACCCCCGGTGGGCATGCTCTCGCCCGGGGGCGCTTCGAGTGCCAGACGACCGAGGAGCAGGCCGATGCGGCCGTACACCTTTTACGTGGTCGATGATGACGACTTCGTGCGCAACCTGCACGTGAAGCTGTTGACCGACAGCGGGCACCGCGTAGTCTCCAACCGCTCCAGTGTGTCCGCACTGGCGGAAATCCAGGACAATCCGCCGGACTGCGTCATCACCGACATCATGATGCCGCAAATGGACGGGTTCGAACTGGTGCAGCGCCTGCGCAAGAACCCGGCGCTGGAGCAAACGCGCATCGTCGTCGCCTCATCGAAAGCGTTCGACTTTGATCGGCGGCGCGCACGCGATCTTGGCGCCAACGGCTACATGCAAAAGCCAGTGCCGGCGGCCGACTTCGTCGCCAACCTGATCGCGATCATCGAAGACAAGCTGGAACTCGCGTACTACGGCGTGCGCGGCACCTTGCCGGTGCCGGGCGAGCGCAGCGTGCGCTACGGCGGCAACACCAGCTGTGTTACGTTGCGCTTGCAGAACGACCGGCTGTTCATCTTGGACGCGGGCTCGGGCATCAAGCGCTTGTCCGGGCAATTGATGGCGCAGAAAAAGCGGGTGACCGGTAAGATCTTCATCACCCACCCGCACTGGGACCACATCAACGCCCTGCCCTACTTCGCGCCCCTTTACATGCAGGGCAACGAGTTCGGCATCTATGGTGCGTCCCACGGCGACCAGACCATGCAAGATCTGATCGCCGCGCAAATGGACGGGGTCTACTTCCCGATCACCATCCGCGAGTTCGCAGCGCGCGTGTATTTCCGCGATCTGCGCGAAGAAACCCTGATGGTCGACGGTTTGCTGGTCGAGACCATGCTGCTGAACCACCCGGGCACCTGCCTCGGCTACCGGTTCACCTATGAGGGCCGGTCGGTGTGCTACATCACCGACAACGAGCTCTACTTCGAAGACATGCCGCAGTACGACAAGCACTTTGTCGACCGCTTGGCGGACTTCGTGCGCAACACCGATGTGTTGATCATCGACACCAACTACACCGATGCGGCCTATCCGCAGAAGGTCGGCTGGGGTCACTCCGCGATCACACCGGTGTGCCAACTCGCTGCCGAAGCGGAAGTGAAGCAGCTGCACTTGTTCCACCACGACCCGGACCAGACCGACGACGATATCGATCGCAAGCTCGATGCCGCGCGGGAAAAGCTGATGGAACTGGGATCCTTCGTCGACGTCCGCGCACCGGCCGAAGGCTCGAGCCTGGTGCTCTAACCAACCGGGGTCCAGCGCGCGCGCGGTGTGAGCGCGCTGCGGCTCAAGGTCATGCGGTATTCGAACCGATCGGGCGCGTAGAGGCTTTCCTGGTGCAGCACCGGGCGCCTTTCCGCGTCGAACATCAGCCGGCGCATCGCAATCAAGGGGGCACCCGGGGCGACGCTGAGGGCTGCGGCCGCGCGTGCATCGGCGGCCACCGCGCTGATCGCTTGGTCGGCTGACACCGCCACCACACCAGCACGATCGAGGATGCGCACCACGGGCTCGTCGCCCACGGCTGCCGGATCGATCAGGGCGGCATGCTCGGCCGCGATATGCAAGGTCGTCAGGGAGATTGCCCGAGCTTGATAGGCCCGCAGCCGCAAGATGTAGAGGGCGGGACCCGGCAGCGGGCTTGTCTCCACCAGCCGCCATTCCAATGTCTCAGCCGTGGTCGCTGCGTCGACGGAGATCAAGTTTTCTAAGAGGCCGGAGATGTTGGCGGGGCCCGATGGGGCTGCCACCGGCACGGCAAAGGTGCCGACCCCGCGCTGGCGGCGCACCAGCCCTTCGGCTTCGAGGCGTGCCAAGGTCGAGCGCACGGTCACCCGGCTGACGCCAAACCGGCGTGCGAGCTCTGGTTCCGACGGCAGGCGGGTTGGCTGATCGCCGCCTTCGGTTAGCGTGTCGCGCAAGCGCAAATAGACTTGATGATAAAGCGGGGCTGGCCCGCCGCGGCGGCGTTCGGTCATCGCAGCAGTCGCGTCAGGGCGTCCACGGCAGGTCAGTGACGCCAACATCCAGGCCAAGCTGGGTCAGCAGGGTCGTCGCCTGGCCGCG